>JASLKQ010000014.1 GCA_030747505.1 Verrucomicrobiota bacterium
TGCTTTTTTGGGTATTTTTTACGCGTTACTTATTCGCCCTCAACAGCAACAACAAAAACAACATGCCAAGATGGTGAGTGAACTCAAAAACGGTACCCGAGTTATTGCCGGAGGGATGGTGGGTACCATTATCTCTGTTAAAAAAGAGACGGTTACCCTGCGGACCGGAGAAGCAAAGCTTGAGATGATGCGAAGTTCCGTGGAAAAAATTCTACCTGGAAACGGAGATATAAACGACTAGTTAGATGCAAAAACGACCTACATTATGGAGAGGGTTGCTGGTTGCGTCCTTGGCTGTATGGGCATTTTTGATGTGGTATCCACCTCAGGGCACCGACATGGTTGATGCTTTTGCCCAGGGTGCCTCGGGCCAAAAGGAACAAATCATCGCCAAGCTCAGGGACGCTGCATCCAAGATCAATAAAGGCGACGAACTGTCCAAGGATACATGGATGGATGCAGTTGGTGAGGCTGATCTTAGGGAGTTGTTTCCCGCTAAGACAAATAGCCTTCAGGCAGAACTCAATTTGGATAAATCCGCCTGGGAGGCTCCAGATGAGGAACAAAAAACAAAAATCAACCGTGCTATCCTAAGCCGGATTCAGAAGGCTTCGCAAGGCAAGGTGAAACTTGGCCTTGATTTAAAGGGAGGCACACAGTTCGTGGTGCAGGTTGAGCCCAAAACCGATGATAAGGGGAATCTTCAGCCGGTTAACGCTGATCAACTCACCAAAGCTATGGAGATCATGCGCCGGCGTGTAGATAGATTTGGTTTGGCTGAACCGTTAATCCAAACCTCTGGCGAAGATAAAATTATTATTCAGGTGCCGGCCTTGTCTCAAGATGATCGCAAGCAGGCGCGCGACATCATATCCGAAGTTGCAAAACTGGAGTTCCGACTGACTCACAGGGATAGCGACACACTGATTCGTTCTTCAGCAGAAGAAGGTACCCACTATGTTCGAGGTGCAGAGCTTTTGAGCTATGACCTTGACGGAACGCCTTCCCCGCATTTTGTACTTAAGGAGGTAGCACTCTCCGGAAGTCACATTAAGAGTGCCAGTGCGCGCAGGAATGATTTAACCGGTGTCCCTGAGATTCATTTTACTCTCGACGCACTTGGGGCAAACCAATTCGCGAAGATAACTGAAGCCCATAAAGTAGGTGGAGGAGACCCTCGCTTATTATGTATTGTTCTTGATGGTGACCTTATTTCCGCACCCTCCATTAATAGCCGTATTCATGCGCGCGGCCAAATTACAGGCAGCTTTAGCGAAGAAGAGGCCAGCATGCTGGCCAACTCTCTGGAAAACCCCCTAGAGAACAATGTGCAAATTATTGAGGAACGTGATGTGGCTCCATCCCTTGGCCGTGATTCCGTAGCTAAGGGGTACAAGGCTGCCATATGGGGGCTGGCGGCAGTGGCTGTGTTTATGCTGATTTATTATCTGTTGAGTGGAGTGGTGGCGAACATTGCTCTTGCCCTCAATATCGTAATGATCCTTGGCATACTATGCTGGTTTGATGCAACCTTGACCCTGCCAGGCATCGCCGGTGTTGTCCTTACTATCGGAATGGCAGTGGATGCAAACGTTTTGATTTTCGAACGCATCCGTGAAGAGCTAAACGTTGGTAAGTCACTCAAGGGAGCAATTTCCTCAGGTTACGATAAGGCGTTTGGAACTATTTTTGATGCGAACGTCACCACTTTGATTGCCTCAACCATCCTTATCTATATGGGCAAGGGGCCTGTGCAAGGTTTTGGTGTTACCTTAACAATTGGCATTATAACGAGTATGTTTACTGCCCTAGTGGCAACAAGGGTCGTGCTTGATGTGCTGATTAATGCGGGACTTATTGGTAGCGACGCTTCTAAGCGCGTGATGCACCTGCGCCCGACAGCAAACCTGCCAACCTTTGATTTCCTTAAGTATGCGACCCATGCTTTTGTCATCTCGTGGCTGTTGATTATAGCGGGATTCGGTTACGGGCTCACCAAAGGTAAAGACTCTATGCTCGGTGTCGATTTTGCCGGCGGATACAGCATGAATATGGGGAGCCTTGTGGTGGAGAAGTTGCCCGATGGGCAAGAGAAGAGTGTGATTGGGAGCATTAAGCCGGATCATGTTTCCGCCTTAGAGGAGTCTATTTCTACGGGTAAAATCCGTGAAAAAATTTCGTTAAAAGCAAAGGTGCAGGCTAATCAAATTCAGGCCCAGCTCCTAGCCGACAAGAGCAGTGATGCGCGTATATTGCAAATTGATTTCCCGTTAGGAAGAGGCAGTAAGGATGCGGAAAATGTGGAAGAAGCATTAATAGAACTGTTTCCTGAGGCAGGTCTCCAAGTTTTAAAATTGGACAAGGTGGGTCCAAGTGTTAGTGGAGAAATCCAAAAATCTGCACTCATTGCAGTTATGCTGGCTCTTTTTGGAATCCTGATTTACGTGGCTTTCCGCTATGAATATTCCTTTGCCGTAGGGGCAGTGATTGCAGTACTGCACGATGTTGCCATGACCGGAGGCTGGTTCTTTTTGTCCGACCGAGAACTTAACGCACCCATAGTTGCGGCAGCATTAACGATTATCGGATTTTCCATTAATGATACGATTGTTATTTTTGACCGTATTCGGGAGAACCTGAGAATGGGCTCACGGGGTTCATTTGCTGATGTGATGAATAAATCGCTTAACCAAACCTTGAGCCGTACTGTCATCACTTCTGGCACAACGCTTCTGTCAACAGCGACACTCTACTTCTTTGGCGGCACGGTAATTAATGACTTTGCCTTTACCTTTCTTGTCGGTGTTATTGTGGGTACATATTCTTCCATCTACATAGCCTGCTTTATTGTTCTTAAATGGCATAAGGGCAAACGCCCCGAACTGGCTGCACCCACTGTTGATGAGGATCCAGTTGCAGCTATGTCCTGATGTTTGCTGAAGCTAGCGTTGGCTATATTCATTACGGCGTTTTCACGTTGGGCATGGTTATCATCCTCGCCCTGGATCTTGGGGTCTTTAATCGAGAAGCCCATAGGATTTCCTTTAAGGAGGCGCTTTGCTGGAGTTCGCTTTGGTTTAGCTGCTCAGTGGCTTTTGCCATATTTGCGATTCCTGAATTTTATTCAAGCGACATAGCAGGCCAGAAACGCATCGAGTATCTTACTGGTTACGTTCTGGAATTATCATTATCCATGGATAATGTTTTCGTGATCGCCTTGATATTTTCATATTTCAAGGTTCATCCTGAATTTCAACATCGAGTCCTTTTTTGGGGAATACTTGGCGCCCTGATTATGCGAGGCCTAATGATTGGAATTGGTGCTGCAGCTGTAGCTAAATGGGAGGTCATATTATATTTGTTTGGTGCGTTTCTGCTGTTTACGGGTGTTAAGATGATTTTTAGTAATGAGGATGAAGGGGTAGAACCTGAAAACAATGTGTTAGTAAGGATTGCTCGTAAACTCTTACCCGTACATAAGGATTTTGTTGGGGATAAGTTCATTATTCAGTCAGAGGGTCGCCGAATGCTGACGCCTATGGCTATAGTGCTCATCACAATTGAATCAACCGATGTTATATTTGCGGTAGATTCCATCCCTGCCATTTTTGTTGTCACTACAGACCCATTCATAGTCTTTACTTCCAATATGTTCGCCATCCTTGGATTGCGTTCCCTGTACTTTGTCCTGGCTGGGGCAATTGATTATTTCCACTATCTAAAATACGGGCTTTCTCTGGTTCTTGTTTTCATCGGGGCAAAAATGCTTTGTCGACATTGGGTTGAGGAGCAATTTGGAGAAATTCCCCACTGGTCGTCTCTGGCCGTGGTAGGAACCATTCTCCTTGCCAGCATTATTGCTTCGGTTATCTACAAAAAAAACTCGGAATAGCACCTCGAAGGAGTGTAGATGTGGCCTTTGATTTGCGAAAAATTTCACGTATCAAATGGCTCATAGCAGGGGTAGCTTTTGTGTTACTGGGTATAGTAGGTCTGTTCTTGCCCGTATTGCAGGGCATCTTATTTATTGTAATTGGTTTATTGTGCTTATCCAGAGGTTCCGCATTGGTCCGCTCAAATAAAATGGGGTTTAAGAAAAGGTTTCCAAGACTCGGGTCAAAACTCACATTTTTGGAGGATAAAGCTAGAGCGTGGCGCGAGCGACGGAAAGAGAAGAAGAGTCCATGAGTTATGCCTGGCGAGTTGCAAGCCCCGATGAGCAGGTAATCAGGAAAATTGCTCAAGAGTTAAGCATAAGCGATCTCCTGTCTCGATGCCTTGTAAATCGAAATATCTCAAACCCGCAAATTGCCGAAGAATTCCTCTTCCCAAAGTTATCCAATCTTGCCCCGCCTGAATTGATTCCCAATTTATCTAAGGCAGTGGATCGCTTGTTCGAGGCGCGCGCGCAAAAACAAAAGGTCGTTATATTTGGCGATTACGATGTTGACGGGATCACCTCAACGGCAATCCTGCTAGATTGCATGCAGGCTCTTGGTTGGGATGTTTGTGCCTACCTTCCTGATCGTGTGAATGAAGGTTATGGCTTAACTTCTGAAGGAGTTGATAACTGCATTAAGCTGTATGCCCCCGGCCTCCTGCTTGCAGCAGACTGCGGATCTACCTCTGTCGAGGTCATTGCAAAGCTCCAGTCTCAAGGCGTAGGTGTCATCGTTCTGGATCATCATCAGGTTTCAGATCCCCCTCCTGAACCGATTGCGTTAGTGAACCCCCAGCTCAGTCCTAATGACACGAATGTGTTTCATGATCACTGCACAGCAGGGCTAGCTTTCAAACTCGCACACGGCTTAATTAAAGAGGGTCGCACTAATGGGGAATCAGTGTTTGAAGATTATGATATTAGACTTCTCTTGGACTTGGTCGCATTAGGCACCATTGCTGACATGGTGCCGTTAGTAGGTGAAAATCGCATCTTAGCAGTTAAAGGCTTAGAACAGCTTAACCGTACTGAAAGAATGGGCTTAAGTGCATTGATTTCAGAATCGAACATCGATGGAGCCATTGGATCATTTGAAGTGGGCTTCCAGTTGTGCCCAAGGATTAATGCGGCTGGACGTTTAGATAGTGCAATAACATCTCTGGATTTGCTAACCGCATCAGATCAAAAAATCGCCTTAGAGTTAGCTGCCCGCCTTGATCATTATAACCGTGAGCGACAAAAGGTTGAGAAGGAGATCACTCGACAGGTTCGTGAACGCTTAAATTCCAGGTTTAATCCTATAACTGATTACGCGATCGTTGAAGGTGATCCGGATTGGAACATTGGAGTAGTGGGTATTGTGGCTTCCCGTATTCAGAGAGAGTTCTACCGGCCAACATTTATCCTAGGGGGAGGATCCGAAGGAATGAGGGGGTCCGGGCGGAGCATTAATGGTTTCGATCTTGCCGCAGCCCTTTGTCAGTGCTCCAGTATTGTTAATCGCCATGGAGGGCATGCTATGGCTGCCGGGGTTAGCCTAAATGAAGGTGAAATCGGTGCTTTCAGCAGGCGCCTCAATGAAATTGCTCAGGATGAATTATGCGAGAGTTTACTTACTCCAAGCCTCCGTCTTGATGGGGAGCTCCCGCTCAATAAATTGTCACTTAACACAGTAGCTTCCCTGGAAGCTCTGCAGCCAGTCGGGCAAGGAGTACCGGCCGTTCAATTGGCGGTAAAAGGCCTTGAGATGAACGCTCCGGTCAATTGGGTAGGAACGGAAAAACAACACGCAAAAATGAATGTCACTGATGGAGAGAAAACAGTTGAGGTTATTTATTGGAATGCACTAGGCAACTCGATGCCTGAAGGTAGATTCAATCTTGCGGCGCAACCATCGATTAACACCTGGCGCGGAAGGGAGTCTGTCCAATTGAAGATGCTCGACTGGGAGCCTTCCAGTTGACAGATTGAGATATGGTAACTGCAGTTATTGTTGCTGCCGGCAGCGGTGCGCGAATGGAAGGGGAGGGGGATAAGCTATTCTTGGAGGTGAACCAGTTCCCGGTGATAGGGTATACTTGGCGTAATTTTGACCGACATCCCGATATTGATGAGATAGTCCTTGTTGTCCGGGATGATATTTTGCCCAGGTTCGAAAGCCTCGCCCATGAGATTTCACCCCGCAAACCTTATTCGTTCGTTGCAGGGGGGCAGGAAAGGCAGGATTCAGTTCGTAACGGTATAGAGGCAGCTTCTGATAACTGTGATACTGTAGTCATCCATGACGGAGCCAGGCCTTGCGTGGATGCTGAAACCATATCCAACACCATTCAAGCAGCCAAAGAACACGGGGCTTCAGTAGCGGCTACTAAAATTGTGGATACAATTAAGCTTTCTGACGGTAATACCCGCATCAGTCAAAATGTTGACCGGACACATTTGTGGTCGGTTCAAACTCCACAGGTATTCAAAATCAACACAATACTGAAGGCGATGGAAGCCGTTGATGAGCAAAGGGCCTCGGTGACAGATGATACCGCGGCTTGCGAGCTGATAGGGCAATCAGTCACATTGGTTGAATCCAAAAAACCAAATCCAAAGGTAACCACCAACTCAGATCTTCCTTTCATCGAATTCCTTTTGAAGGAATAACCGCAGCTTGCCTTGCGGAACTATTCGGATACCTTTGATCCATGAGTCAGCGCCTAGTTAACACGTTATTAATCGGAGTCCTTTCGGTAAACCTATACGTCGGTTTTAAGCATTTTACGGCCAGCGCTGAAGCAGCTGATAACCAGAGCGTTTACGCCCATATGGAAAAGTTTTCCCGTGTCCTGGAGCAGGTACGCAAAAACTATGTTGATGAAGATAAAGTAACCTATAACAAGCTAATGGAAGGGGCCCTCAGGGGCATGCTGTCGGAACTTGACCCCCACAGCGAATATATGCCTGCAGATCGCCATAAAGCCCTCCTGGACGATACTCGGCAGGAATTTGGTGGGATTGGTATCGTTGTCAGTATGCGCAATAACTGGCTGACAATTATTTCCCCAATGGATGACACTCCTGGTGCCCGTGCTGGACTTCAGCCTGGTGATCGAATCATGAAAATAGAAGGAAAGAGCACTGAGGATATGGGGATTAATGATGCTGTTGCTCTTTTGAGGGGGAAAGTCGGAACGGATGTGGCAATCACCATCTACCGGGCGGCAGGCGAGAGAACCATCGATCTCTCCCTGAAACGCGAAAGGATTAAGACTAAAAGTGTTCGCGACCTCAACGGGAAAGGTGAGTATAATTTAATCTCTGAAGAAATTGGCTATGTGAAACTTTCAGGCTTCTCTGATAACACAGCTGAAGAGCTGGAGGATGCTCTGATTAAAATGGAAGAAAAGGGGATGAGGGGGCTTGTTATGGATTTGAGAGGCAATCCCGGAGGTTTGTTAACTCAATCAGCACGCGTGACTGAAAAGTTTGTAAAAGAAAACCAGCTGATTGTTTCCACTGAAGGGCGCAACGCAAAGGAACAGGAGCAACTTATCGCAAAGTCGGAAAACCCCCGAAAACTACCACTAGTGGTGTTGGTAAACGAAGGAAGTGCTAGCGCTTCTGAGATAGTTGCAGGGTGCCTTCAGGACCTAGACAGGGCAAAGATTGTTGGGGTAAGGACCTTTGGGAAAGGGTCAGTGCAAAGCATTCTTCCGATGCGCGATGGCTCCGCCTTGAGACTAACTACGGCAAAGTATTTCACTCCAAGCCATCGTACAATTCACAATAAAGGGATAGAACCAGACTATACGGTTAAAATGACTCCCGAACAAATGCGCGATATTATGATGAAACGCTCTCCGGGCATAATGGAGACGCTTGAGCCAGAGGAGCGTGATCGCGTTGCAAATGCAGTTGATCCGCAGTTGGATAAAGCCTTGGGAATCCTGACAAGTCTCCTTAAGTTGGATTAATAATGCGACTTTTGGCCATCGAGACCTCTTGTGACGAAACCAGTGCGGCAGTCATTGAGGATGGTTGTGTGGTTTCAAACATTGTTTCCTCTCAAGTTAAGGTTCACGCTGAGTATGGAGGGGTGGTTCCTGAATTAGCAACCCGGGAACATATGAGGAATATTCAGCCCATAGTCCAGGAAGCACTCTCCTTAGCATCTTGTTCGGCTTCCAATCTTTCAGCAATAGCGGCAACCCGTGGCCCTGGTTTGCCTCCCGCATTAATGATCGGCTGGAAAACCGCTCAAGCATTCGCCTATGCCATCAATCGGCCCCTCATTGGAGTGAACCATGTCGTGGCACACTTGTATTCTGTCTGGTTTTCCGGAACGCCAGTTAAAAACAACATGGATGACTTTGAGCCAAACATCTCTCTAATTGTCAGCGGTGGACACACGATAATCGCCAAGGTAAATGAGCCCCTGAATCATGTTGTGTTAGGCCAAACTCAGGACGATGCTGCCGGCGAATGCTTTGACAAGACAGCCAAACTCCTTGGCCTTGGTTACCCTGGCGGGCCAAATATTGATCGTTTGGCGAAGAGTGGGAATCCTAGATCCTTTCATTTTGCCAGGCCCATGCTAAATAAGGCAAATGATGATCTGAGTTTTAGCGGGCTCAAGACTTCCGTAAGATATTTTCTGGAAAAAAACTCCTCTCTCCTGAGTAAAAATGAATCCATACCCGATCTCTGTGCGAGCATTCAGGCGGCAATTGTGGAAGTTTTGCTTAAAAAAACTTTACGCGCAGCAAGGCGAGAGAGAGTGAAATGTATTACAGTATCAGGAGGTGTTGCCTGTAATTCGCTATTGAGATCAGAATTTCAACGGGTATGTAAGGATAATGATATTCATCTGCGAATTTCCCCGCAAGATATGTGTACTGACAATGCTGGCATGATTGGGTTGCTTGCTGAAATGATGCATATCCAGGGGGACCCACCAGCAGTCCTTGGGGACGATATCTCACCTAATTGGGCAATCAACTAATATACGCTTTACTGATTAGAGACTATCTGTGAATTCCGCTAGTCGATCCAAAGCTTTTTCAAGATTCTCCATGCTCGTTGCATAGCTGATTCGAATGTAATCATCCGATCCGAATGCAATACCTGGCACAGCTGCCACCTTGGCTTCAGAAAGGAGTCTTTCACAGAATTGAGCCGACTTTATGCCGGTGGCCGAAATGTTCGGAAACAGATAAAACGCACCCTGTGCGTTAACGCAATTAACGTTCTTCATCGCCATTAATTTTCCATGGGCAACAGTGCGCCGCTTTGAGAATTCGCTTAACCAGTTCCCTAGGTGGTCCTGGGGGCCGTTCAAGGCCTCAACTGCGCCAGATTGGGCGAAAGAAGTTGGGTTGCTGGTGCTGTGGCTTTGTATGGCGCTTATAGCCTTTGCTATTGGTAGCGGTGCCGCCATGAAGCCGATACGCCATCCGGTCATGGAATAGGCTTTGGCAAGTCCATGCACTATAATGGTGTGTTCCTTATGGTCTTCTGAGCAGTTCGCAACACTCTTAAAACGGGTGTCACCATAAATCAGTTTTTCATAAATCTCATCACTCATAATGAGAACCCCTTTCTCAATGCATACATCCCCAAGTGCTTTCAGCTCCTCTGGGGTATAAACCGAGCCGGTTGGGTTGCTGGGAGAATTCAGGATAAACAATTTAGTCTTATCGTTGATTGTTACTCTCAGTTGGTCCGGGGTTACTTTAAACTCTGTATCATCAGCCGTTTCAATAATCACAGGTTTGGCTCCAGCAAGTTTTACCATTTCCGGGTAGCTCAGCCAATAAGGGGAGGGGATGATTACCTCATCTCCAGCCTGACACAGGGCCATCATCACGTTGTAACAGGAATGTTTACCCCCGCTTGAAACGATAATCTGCTGAGGGTCGTAGCTTAGGCCGTTTTCTCTATCAAACTTACTGGCAACTGCCGCACGAAGCTCAGGAGTGCCTGATGCGGGTGTGTATTTAGTAAATCCATCAGCCAGTGCTTTTGCGGCAGCTTGCTTGATATGTTCTGGCGTATCAAAATCAGGTTCGCCCGCACCCAGCCCGATCACATCCTCACCAGCCGCCTTGAGTTCCTTTGCCTTGGCGGTTATTGCCAATGTTATTGAGGGAGTCAGAGATGCAGCTCGTTCAGAAAGTCTGTATTCCATTGCGCGGGGAGGGTAGGGAGGGAAGCTGAATCGAGCAAGAGAGAATCAGCGGAAAATTAGTAGATCCATCAATCTCTGCCCCTTGCTGGTAAAGATCCATTTCTGCCCTTTACGAAAAACCAATCCACTGCATGGATGGTTCTCGCGAAGACCTTCATCAACATGCCTTATCCGATATTTTACTCCAAAACTATCTACTTTTCCGCGGCGAGGAACCATTCGAATTGGGATACCGATAAAATTGAGGTCCAAGTCCCAAGCAACAGGAGCGCCTCCTCCTATATTGGTATCATCAATCAGTTGTGGGTAGCGATCAATCCAGTCCAATTCTCCCTGGAACACGGTCACCGTACAGAGTGCGGGCATAGATCTTAAATACTGTTTAAGGCTGAACTTTCCTCTAGAATTTAGTTTAAGTATTTGTGCGGCATCCAACCCCAGTAAATTGATGCCGCTCCAGTTCCTGTGAAGATTCCTCCCATCCTTGTACCAAGTGGGAAACCATTGATCAAATTTACTGTTTATTTGAACGCCAATCTCAAAATGCAAATGCGCACGCCACTTTGCAATGTCCTCTTGAGTATTGGTGGTTCTCCCCAAAATGCCGATGAGGCTTCCTGCCTGCAGCTTGTCACCAATATTTATACCAGTTTCAATTCTTTGCAAATGTGCGTACAAAGTGTAAGCGGGAAGATCGTCAACCTCGTGGCTAAGCACGACATATTTACCGTAATTCGAGGCAGAAGCCTTCCTGTTTATGTGCACCGTCACCCCTTCTCTGGACGCGAACACCTCATCAAGAGGCTCATGATTTTCGTCTCGGGTCAGAGTGAGTATATCAATACCTTCGTGAATTCTGGTACGGCTATTTCGAACGCAGCCATAAGCCCCACTTTGCCAAGGTCTCTCAAGGTTGGTGCGGGCGAAAAAGTTTGTCTCATTGCCTGCCTTTAACAATTGAGTGTTGGCTGTAGGGAAAATGAATTGGGGGTTTTGATCCGGCTGAGAAACAGGCTTTCTGACGGAGTTGCCATCGTGAGGCTTGCACGAGGATAAAGCCAAAAAAACAAAACTAAAATATAGACGCATTCCGGCGGGGCATTTCTCAACGTTTACCTGTGCGGGTAAGGACTGATTTGGTATTCACTATTCTAATGTTTCGTTTACGAGTTCAATAATGCTTTCGGACTCTTCACGAGAAGCGTCAGGAGTAAATATCATTGTTGAACTCCTAATGGTTCCGCGTATATATGAAACTCCTATACAACGCGAGTTAACACTGTTTGTCTTGGATTGGTCGCTCTGAGCAACAACCACATAAAGTCTTCGATCTCTATAATTAGTCGTCAAGAATTCCATTAAAGCCTGTCCACGTGTGGTGAAATTCAACTGAATTGCATGAAGGCCATCCTGGGTATCAACCACCTGTGAATCTTTCAACATGCCAGGGCCGCCAACCAACACGGGCTTAGGGGCAACATGAACCATTTTCGGACTCGCTTGATACACCTTTAAAAGCATCGTTTCTGCTTCTTGCTGTGGGAATTCCTCGATGAAAAACGCAAGCTGAGCTTTGTTGCGTTTGGTTTCCACGGGATAGTTACACCCGGTGCTTAAAACGATTACCGTCAATAATTTGAGCATATATTGCACTCAGCACTCGATAACATCTGTATGGTTAGGTCCTGTAAAGGCCGAATAATTACCATCGAGCAAGTGCTTCAGTCGACTGGATAAAAACATATCAGTACTGTGAAAAAGGTGACAATAATTACCGGTGGACGAACCCGAATAAAGTGGTACGTTGAATTTAGTTCCTTGAAAGAACAGAAGCCGAAGGCTGACTTGCTTAGCCGTAGGTTTCTCTAGATAAATCCCGGGATAACCGGGCGAAAGGATAGGCGTGGTTGGTACGCTTGTCCCCTATCAAACCATTTGGCCCGATTAGGCGATATTCCGAAGGTTCGTTTTCAGCGGATTGAAGGGGTTTTCGGCAAATTGGAAACCTCCAAATGGAACGAAGGCAAAGTTCACTTAGGTGCCCAGTGGTGTTCGCGCATCACTGAACGCGATATGGTGCCTATGAAGTGAGGGGGTGTGGACCTCAATTGAGTACACTAGAAGTGACCCCGAGCTTGGCTTGGTGAGTGTGTGTCAGGGTGATGTTCCTTGTGGACGTAGCCCGGTTTAACACACAAACAAACCAGCCCAGATTTATGTTTTTAGGAATTTAGATCTGAGTCAGAAGCTTGAGCCAGCTTTGAGCTCAAGTTGAACACAGTTGCCTGGAAGGCATTGATTGCCTACTGAGATATCAACACGGCGGAAGCCACAAATTGGCCGGAAGCGGCCAGCCGGACGAAATCCTCCGAAAGGAGAACAAAAGCCGGGGGTTCCGTCGGGATAGCCACGTGCCTAGGACGACGGTCGTGAAAACTATCCGAAACCGTGGCGATGCGGCAAAATCCGCAGCGCTGCAAAGTAAATAGAAAGGCAATCTGAGGGTTAAGAGGCGAGACCCGTGGTGCAGGCGAACGCATCGTCACAAGCGATGGCCGACCTGTTACCAAAGGGCTGGGATGCGAATGGATTACTTGCGTGTCCCTGTCTGGTTCGCAGGTCAGTGGCCGCAACCACTGGCTGAGCGGGCAAATAAACCTCACCCAATAATCCATGTGCCGTAAGGCCTTGGACGGCCCTGCTATGAGGCCGCCAACTCCGCAAGTCACGGAGAATAGCGTCGGGGAGCAGCAGACCCACAATGTGGGTGCCAAACGGCTGCAACGGGAAAGAGCGAGTGGCGACCGCCCACTCCCCAAATTTGTCCCTTCCGGACTTGTTCTGGAAGGGGCTTTTTGTTTCCAGCATTTTATAAAGCACGGGTTTTCTCGTGAAAATACTTGCCCCCACGGGTTTAACCGTGTTCATTCCGCAGACACCCTTTTCAAGAATTATGGGAAAAATTTATAATAACATCGTCGAGACTGTGGGCGGCACGCCGCTTGTGAAACTCAATAAAGTTACTCAGGGGATCGACGCCACTGTTTTACTGAAATGCGAATTCTTCAATCCGCTCTCAAGCGTAAAAGACAGGATTGGCATGGCTATGGTTGAAGCGGCAGAGCGAGATGGCACTCTTACTAAAGATACGGTAATCATTGAGCCAACTAGCGGTAATACAGGCATAGCATTGGCTTTCGTGGCCGCTTCCAAAGGTTATAAATTAATTCTTACCATGCCTGAAAGCATGTCCCTGGAAAGGCGCACTTTACTCGCAATGCTTGGGGCTGATCTAGTCCTTACTCCCGCGGCAAAAGGCATGAAGGGAGCCATTGCAATGGCTGAGAAACTTGCCGCAGAAACGGAAAATTCATGGATTCCTCAGCAATTCGAAAACCCTGCCAACCCCGCGATCCATCGTGAAACCACTGCCAAAGAAATTTGGGAAGATACCGAAGGGGCCGTTGATATTGTGGTTTCAGGTGTTGGAACCGGTGGTACTATTACTGGGTGCGTCGAAGTCATCGGGGCCCAAAAGCCTGGCTTTAAGGCCATCGCAGTTGAGCCAGAGGATTCTCCGGTTATTTCGCAAACATTGGCAGGAGATGAATTAACACCGGGCCCACACAAAATTCAGGGAACCGGGGCAGGGTTCATTCCTGGGAATTTACATTTAAAGGGATCTGACGGTTCTGATCAGGTGACCGAATGCATAAAGGTTTCTAACGATGATGCATTTGTAATGGCCCGGCAATTAGCGTACGAAGAAGGCATTTTGGCCGGGATTTCCACCGGTGCCAATGTGTGGGCGGCGATGGAAGTCGCAAAACGTCCCGAAAATAAGGATAAAACAATCGTTACAATCGCATGCTCTACCGGAGAACGCTATCTAAGCACTCCCTTGGCTGAAGCGTCCCGCAATAAGGTTTCGGAATTAACGGTTCAAGATCCAGCCGAATGAAAATCATTCAGTAAAAAAACGTTGCTAGTTGATAATATTTAGGCCCTAATGCATCCGGTTTCACGCTCCCTGAACGTTTATTCGCTAAGGGAATCCTCGTTCGAAGTATCCGGTTCAGGCATTTATCCTGTCGCGTCTCGTTCGTTAACACCACATAGTATGGCAAAAATCAATAAGGCAGATTATCCCGAGGAAGGAGAAGGATATCTGGAGATTTCCGACAAGGGCTTCGGCTTCCTGCGTTCTCCGGGCAATCGTTTTCAGTCAAAACCAAGCGATATTTTCGTGACACCTGACACAATTAGGCGCCATTACCTACGCGAGGGCTGTTTCATCAAGGGTCGTCTTGTTCCTCCTCACAAGGGACACAGTCCCCAGCTCCGTGAGATTTTCAGCGTCAATGAAATGCCATTCAAGGAGTATACTGAATGTCCTCGCTTTGAGAATTTAACTACCATTGATCCAATAGATAAATTCGATCTCGAAACCACTCCAGACGTAATCGAAACCCGGGTGATTGACTTGGTAACTCCCATTGGCAAAGGGACACGAGGTCTGATAGTTGCTCCGCCACGCACAGGCAAAACCACTGTTCTTAAGCAGATATGCAATTCAATCACCACTAACCACCCGGAAGTGAAGACCATTGTGATGCTGATTGATGAGCGCCCTGAAGAGGTTACCGACTTTGAGCGCTCAGTGGATGCCGAGGTTGTGGCCTCTTCAAACGACATGGATTTGGAAACCCACGTGCGTTTGTCGCGTTTTATGATTGAACGTTGTCGACGCATGGTGGAGTGCGGGCAGGACGTTTTTGTCCTTATGGATTCCATAACGCGTATTGCTCGCGCCTACAACAACGTTAAAGGAGGCAGCGGAAGAACGATGTCTGGAGGCGTTGATGCTAGGGCACTCGAAATACCAAGGCGAATGTTTGCTGCTGCAAGGAATATTGAAGATGGCGGTTCGCTTACCATAATAGCTACCGCGCTTGTCGATACGGGCAGCCGAATGGATGAGCTAATTTTTCAAGAGTTTAAGGGGACCGGTAACATGGAACTTATCTTGGACCGAAAGCTGGCCGAACGCCGACTGTATCCTGCTATCGATATCCCTAAGAGTGGCACTCGAAAAGAAGAGAAGCTCTTTCCTGAAATACATTTGGATGCCATTCACAAACTTCGACGCACTATGGTTGACCTTGATCCGATTAATGCCATGGAGACGCTTACCGGAGCCCTCAAAAAACATCCCACAAACGCAGAGTTGCTTTCCAAGCTCAAAACCTGAGCATCCTCATAAAAATATGGCTTCCGCCAAAGGAGGAAAATCAAGGAAACTCAAACAAGGGCAGCGCCCCGTTCTCTACTCCCGCCCTCCGCTCGAGCGGATGATGGAAATTCATGAGTCGGTTAAGCGGAGCAACTTTCCTAACGCCACCACGCTCGCCACAAAGCTGGAAGTTAGCACTAAGACCATCCATCGTGATATTCAATTTATGCGTGATCGATGGGGTTTACCCATTGAATTTGACGCAGCCTACAACGGATTTAGGTATACGCATCCAGTTGAATCCTTTCCGATGCTTCAAATTAACGAAGGGGAGCTCTTTGCGCTGCTCATTGCTGACAAGGCTTTGCAAAACTATCGTGGGACAGTTTTTGAAAAGCGCCTGTCCAGTGCGTTCCGGAAAATTGCCGACTCACTGCCGGATGCGGTTAATATTCATTTAAATGAATGGGACTCAGCGCTTAGCTTTCGGCATACCGGTGAATCTGAAGTCGAGGTGGGAATCTTCGACAAAGTTTGTCAAGCTGCCGCCAAGCGCCGTCAACTACAGATTTTGTATCGCAAGCCAAATCAGAAACCTGAAGAACGTGTTGTCGATCCATACCAGCTAGCAAATATTAATAACGAGTGGTATCTTTACGCGTTCGATCACAAACGAGCAGATATACGCTGTTTCGTGCCCGCACGGATTATTGATATCACCACCACCGGAAAAACTTTTGATCGGCCCGACTCTTTTTCATTAGATCAATATTTGTCTGATTCATTCGGAGTATATAAGGGGGATGAGTCATATAATATTTGCGTTAGGTTCAGCAAGGCTGTCGCACCTTTTATTAAGGAAAAGAATTGGCATCCCACACAGGAAATTAAGGATCTCGATAATGGTAGCATTGAATTATATTTACAATTGAGTCACTTGTCAGATATTCAAAGATGGATTCTTAGCTGGGGCAGTAATGCTGTTGCTCTTTCCCCAAAGGAATTAGTCGATTCAATCCAGAGAGAAGCACAGGGGATTGTGGATAACTAAGGCGCAAATCCACTTGGCCATTGATCAAATTCACCGGACTATCCCTTAGCCCGCAATTTTGTGGGTAAAAGGAGTTTTTCATGTATCTAAAAAGCCTAAAGGCAGTTGGATTTAAATCATTTGCAGATAAAACAACCCTGAACTTCGAACCAGGGATAACAGCAGTCGTTGGTCCTAATGGTTGCGGGAAATCCAATATTTCCGACGCCATCCGGTGGGTGCTCGGGGAACAGTCTGCCAAGGCCTTGCGCGGAGGAGAGATGGCCGATGTTATCTTTAGCGGTACGGAGGGAACTCGTGGGCGCAAGCCCACCAGCATGGCAGAAGTCTCAATCACCCTCGGAGATGTTGACGAGGAAAACCTACGAGCTGCCGGGGTAGATCTAGAATTCTCCGAAGTGACGGTCACTCGCAGAGTCTTCAGAGATGGGGGAAGTGAATATTTCCTTAATAACGCTTCCTGCCGACTGCGTGACATCCAGCAGCTCTTCATGGGGACAGGAGTTGGCCGTAATAGTTACAGCATCATGGCTCAAGGCCAGATTACCAATATAATCAAAAGCAAACCCAGTGAACGTCGGTCGGTTTTCGAAGAAGCAGCCGGCATTGTCAAATTCAAGCAACAGAAAAAAGAGGCTCTGCGAAAGCTCGATTACACTGAGCAGAACTTGTTGCGGCTAGAAGATACTATCCGAGAAGTCAAGAGACAGATCGGCTCGCTTCAGCGGCAGGCTGGCAAAGCGCGCCGGTATCAAAAAATTATGGATGAACTGCGCGAATTGGAAACCAAGCTCGCGCGACACCAGTTTGATGAGATTGAGGAGAATCTAACTAGCATCAGAAAAGAATCTGATATTATCCGCGATAAGCTAGCAAACCACTCTTCAGGCATCATAGAGGAAGAGGCCTCACTTAAGGAGCTTCGCCAGGAGTTAACAGACCTTGACCAACAAATAAGCACTGTCCAGCAACGCGGGCTGGAATTAAAATCTAACGCAGATCAGCACGGCAATCGGATTGAATACAACAATCAGCGGATGGAGGAGCTCGTGACACAGCATTCGGAAGCAGAAGCTGATATTGCGGGTGCTCAAGAGCGTCATAAACTAGTCGATGCGGAACTCGAACGAATCAATCAACAACTTTCTGATTCCAGTCGCGAGCTAGACCGGGCACGCCATCATGAAGTTGAAAAAAGAGATGCCGTTCAAGCAATTGACGACTCTATCAGCTCAAGGCAAGATGAATTCTCCCGAATCAGCACCGAATCCTCCGAGCAAGGGAGGGTTTTATCAAGTTTACGCAACGAGCACACTGCTATGGAATTGCAAAAGCAGGGAAATTCCGTGCGAATTGAAAAACTATCCGCAGAAAAGGTTCATCTGGAAGAAGAGCGAGGGAATCTTCATGTCAGACTGGAGGATTTTGAGCGGCAAGTCGATGATGATTCATCCCATGTCAAAACACACCGCGGAACGGTCGAGGAAAGACAGGCACGCCTTTCAACTATCAGCAGCAGTCTCGCAAATATGGATAATGACCTGGACGGCTTGCTTCAACGTCAGGCAGAAGCTAAATCACGCAGAGAAGTATTGAAGCAGCTTGTCGAAACAAAGGAAGGCTTCAGTGCTGGTGCGCAAACGATTCTTAATCAGTTCGATTCTGCCATAGGAGCTTTGGCGGATCAAATTGATGTTCCTAAAGAGCACGAACGAGCTGTTACTGCTGCTTTGGGCCTTAACCTTCAACTAGTCATTACTGAGCAGCCCCAGAGCGTGGATAAAATGCTATCCCGGCTTAGTCAAGACGGGCTAGGAAAGGCAAGCATTGTATCCTTGGAACTCTTACGTCAAAGAGGTGGGGCAATCCCCCCGAGCGATATCCCTAATGAAGCCAAATATATACTGGATATAATTAAGGCCGAAGAGCACATCCAGCCTCTCATCCAAACATTACTTGGACACACATTGATAGTAGAGGACCTCAATGTCGCTATTCGCATGTGGGAGTCAAACCCTGGGCGTTTTGATTACGTTACTCGTAGAGGCGAATCACTTAGTCAACAAGGTGTTTTCACGGGTGGGGAAGGGGAAGGCAAAGAACACCACTCTGTTCTTACCCGTCGCAACCAAGTTGAACAATTAGGTAAGCAAATTGATGAATTGAGCGCCAAGATTGATCAAATTAGTCGAGCTAAAGGCCAGTTACTGGCGGAGCAGACAGAGCTTCAAGCGACACTGCAGAATGCTCGTGATGAACTCAGTGACCGCGAAGTTGCTGTTGCCACAAGGAAAGGTGAGTTCAATGCCCTGCAAAATTCCCGGAAAGTTCTAGAACAAAAGATTGAAGCGGTTGTTTTTGAGGTTCAAAACCTGGCGGAACAAGAAGATTCCCGAAAGGCAAGGCAGTTGGGTATTGCAGCACAAATCCGTAAAATGGAAGAGCAAGCCCGCATCTTGGATGAAGAATCCCAGAGCCACGAATTTTTCATTCATCAACAGCGTGAGCTTCGAGAAGCCAGCCATGAGGAGCTAACTGAAGCCAAGGTGACTCTTTCTAAAGCAGAGGAGCGGGAGTCCTCTCTGCAAGATCAGAAAATGCCCATGGAACAACAGTTGGCAGAATTACAGCGCACTCTCGAACGCGCACAGCAGACACTTAGCGAAAGTGCTGAACGAAAGGTCCAGTTCGAATCACAAAACGCTGAGTCTAGACGGGAAATCGAGCAACTGCGTGTTGCTAGGGAGTCAGCATCCAACTCCATCATTGAATTAACCGAGAAACGTAACTCACAGGCAGTCAACGCAGAACGTCGAGAAATGGAGCTTTCAGAGAAACGGAATTCACTTTCGGAAATGCAGGAAAGAAAAGGAGAGATTGAAGTAGAAGTAACACAAAAAAGGATGAAGCAGGAGCAGCTCGTCGAACGCATGCAGGAGAAATTCGACCTAAACCTGCATGAGGTCCAGGGAGAGGTGGCTACGATCAATATTACCACTGACGGGCAAACCACAAGTGAAACTATCTCATCATCTGAATCCTCTACTGGGACAAACCTGCGCACTGACTGGGTTGCGGTCCGCGAACAAGTGAGCCAAATGCAGGAAAAAATTGATAGCATGGGTCCAGTGAATCTGGTTGCCATAGATGAATACCAGGAAGTTGAAGAACGATACGCCTTTTTAAGCACCCAGCATGAAGACTTGGTTACCGCCAAAAAAGAACTAGAAGAAGTTGTTGCACGAATTGACAAGCAATCCCGGGAAATGTTTACTGAAACTTTCGAAAAGGTGCGCGCAAATTTTCAGAAACTATTTCCAGATCTGTTTGGCGGAGGGCGTGCCGACCTGATCCTTACTGAGGAAGAGGATGTTTTGGAGGCGGGAGTAGAAATCGTTGCTTCACCCCCTGGTAAAAAGCTCCACCGCATTGGTCTGCTTTCCGGCGGAGAGCAGACAATGACCGCAGTTGCTTTACTGTTTTCACTCTATCAGGTTAAGCCAAGCCCATTCTGCGTGCTCGACGAGCTGGATGCTCCTTTGGATGATGCCAATATCGAACGCTATGTGCATAAGCTCAAGGAGTTCCTTGCGCACTCCCAGTTCATTGTCATAACCCACAGTAAGCGTACTATTGCCGCAGCAGATGTCCTGTACGGAGTGACGATGCAGGAACGAGGGGTAAGCCGTATCGTGAGCGTCAAGTTCTCGCCATCACATGAAGAGAGGCGGAATAACCCCAATCCAGAGTTGTCATCTAGTGCGGTAAATAATGACAATGAGGAAGTTTTTTTGGCCAAATAACCTTCCACTTGCCATCAATGAGGCATCTGCGTAGCGTAACCGGCGCATGTCAAAGAAGGCTGAAAAAGTCGTAATCATAGGATCCGGCTGTTCGGGGCTCACCGCTGCGCTATACACCGCTCGCGCTCAACTTGAACCCATCGTTCTGACAGGGGCAATGCCGGGAGGGTTGCTGACCACAACTAGTATAGTCGAGAATTTTCCTGGCTGGCCTGAAGGTATAGACGGAACCGAATTAATGATTAATCTCCAGCAACAGGCGGAGCGATTCGGCGCTCAAGTTAAATTTGGCAGCAAGGTAGAATCAGTAGACCTCAGCAGTCGGCCCTTCAATCTGATCGTTGATGGTGATGAGATGAAGGCTCAAACCCTGATTGTGGCCACCGGAGCAGGGCACCGTCATCTTGGTCTCGAAAGCGAGAAGAAATTTGACAAAAAAGGCGTAACCTATTGCGCTACCTGTGACGGGGCACTGCCGATGTTCCGTGACCAACCCCTTGTTGTGGTGGGCGGAGGAGATTCTGCCTGTGAAGAAGCAACTTACCTTACCCGCTTTGCCAGCAAGGTTTACCTAATTCACCGTCGTGATGAATTGCGCGCCTCCAAGGTGATGGCCGAACGCGCCTTGGCTAACGAGAAAATCGAGCCGGTGTGGAACTCAGAAATCACTGAGATTTTGGGGGGAGCCGAGGAAATGGTTAGTGGCGTCAGCCTAAAGAACAATAAGAACGGCAAAGAATCCAAGCTCGATTGCGCTGGGGTTTTCATTGCCATTGGCCATACTCCCAATACCCAAATTTTCCAAGGTCAACTGGACATGGACGACTCTGGTTACATACTTCGCGATGAGGGCTCCCGCACAAATGTTGAAGGTGTTTTTGTTGCTGGCGATTGCTCTGACAACGTTTATCGACAAGCTATTACTGCTTCTGGAATGGGCTGTGCAGCCGGCATTGATGCAGAGCGCCTGCTGGCTAGCGAAAACCAATAAATAATCGCTTTTCTGTACTTTTTACGCTAATACACAAGCATCATGAGAAAGCGTACGGCGCAGATTGAGCGTGCCACGGGCGAGACCCGGATAACCCTTAAACTGAAAATTGACGGCAAAGCCAAGTCGTCGATTGATTCGGGCATCCCATTTTTCGACCACATGCTCACCCTCTTTGCCAAACATGCTGTTTGCGATCTTAGTGTCAAATGTATCGGTGATATCAACGTGGACTTTCATCATACCGTTGAGGATGTGGGTATCGCCTTAGGACAAGCCTACATGCAGGCGTTGGGAGAAAAACGAGGTATTCGACGTTATGGGAGCGGTTTTGACCCACGCAACCCTCTTTGGGGCGAGGCGCATGTACCCATGGATGAAACCTTGGCCCGAGCGGTAGTGGATTTTAGCGGCCGTCCGCACCTTGTCTGGAAAGGTATGGATAAACTTGGCTTTAAGGTCTTGAAAAACGAAATGAATCAAGACGATGCCTGCCGGTTTCGCTTTGGGTTGGCACGGGAATTTTTCCAAGGATTCACCAATGAAGCCCGTTGCAATCTTCACTTGGAGTTGCTCTATGGCCAAGAACCTCACCACGTAGTAGAAGCCATATTTAAAGCTTTCGCAAAGGCCACCGATTTTGCGTGTCAAAAGGATCCTCGCATTGGCCATTCTATCCCCAGTACAAAAGGCCGTTTAACAGGTTAAATATGCCCAAGCTTGACATCCCGAATGCTGCTGATGCCGAACTGGTGCACTCTAGTCAGAAGGGCAACATGGAGCCCTACGAGGAACTGGTTCATCGGCACAGAGACAAGATATACGCTCGTGCTTTCAGCATGCTGCGAAACGAAGAGGAAGCATTGGACATCTCTCAGGAAGCATGGGTAAAGGGCTGGCAGAGGTTAAAGCAATTCCAAGGTAACTCTACTTTTACCACATGGATGACACGTATTTGCATCAACCTGTGTCTCGACCTTTTAAGAAAAAAGCAAAGGCAAAAGACTGATTCGATTGATCAAATGAATGAGGAGATCGGTGGATTTGAGCGTAAACTGCCCGTTGAGGATGTAAATCCTACAGAAACTATGGAGCTCTCGGAATTACGCCAGGAGATTGACAAGGCAATGGAAAAGCTGAGCTGTGACCACCGAACCGTCCTTGTTTTGCATGAGTTCGAGCAAATGGAATATCGGGAAATTGCCAAATCCATGCAATGTTCCATCGGAACAGTGATGAGTCGGTTATTCTATGCTAGAAGGCGGTTGGCAAAAATGTTAATTTCTTTGAAGAAAGAGCGCCAAAGGTGAGTCGAAGAGGGTAGAGACGGATGAAAAAGGGAGATAGAATAAAAATTCAGGCTTTTTTGGATGGTGAACTTGCCCCCCAAGAATCAGTTAAAATTTCATATTTAATTGATTCTGATTTAGAGGCTAGGACAGTAGCTGATGAACTCAAATCAGTCCAAAAATTGCTTAAATATGGAGAAAATGAACTGAAATTGGAGGATTCCAGAGACTTTTACTGGTCTCAGGTTCATCGGCAGATTGAAGCTGGTAATTCCAATCTATTAGAACAGTCACGTCCCTCGAATGCTCCTAGAATGGAAAACCCCCTTCGCTGGATTTTACCAATCGGAAGCATGGCTGCGATAGTTGTATTGATGTTTAATTTTAATACAATTAATCCGAAACCCTCAAATGAAGTTCTTCCAGAAGATTCAACGGCCAATGCCGCAAGCGGGTTGACTGAAAGCCTAGGTTCGGCAATGGAAGAAGAAGCTCCATCGATGCCGGAAGTAGGCGTTTTCAGTTTTGAGGGTATATGGAAGAATGACAGAAATTTACTCGAATCAGAAGATCCTAGCGTATTACCCGAATCCATTGAGAACCCAGAACGGTAAGAGTTCTTTACCGTTTATTTGAGAACATCACTTAACGGATACTCCTTTTTAATCGCTACTTATTCACATGTACAATATGTAGGGTGTCGGCTTGCCTGAAGGGCTGCATATGGCGTCGTTTTGTGCCTAAGTGGTGGAAAACGTTTGTGATTATCATGTGTTTTAGCTATTTTGTCTTCTTTGGGGCGTATATTCCAATATTCAACTTAATAGCAATAAATGGCGAAAAAAAAGGAGATTCAAGGTGCTGCTGGAGATGCAAAATATGATGCCTCAAAAATAGACAAGCTCGAGGGTCTTGAGGCGGTTCGCAAACGTCCAGGGATGTATATCGGTGACCCCGACGAACGAGGGTTGCACCACTGTGTTTTCGAAGTCCTGGACAATTCTATTGACGAACATTTAGCCGGTTTCTGCAAGCATATTACTGTGGCTATCCATGTAGATGGATCTGTAAGCATTCGCGATGATGGCCGCGGAATCCCCGTAGACAAACACCCAAAGTTTAAAATACCAGCGGTCGAACTCGTACTTACAAATCTTCATGCTGGAGGCAAATTCGGCCAAGGTGCTTATAAGTATTCTGGAGGACTGCACGGGGTAGGTGCCAAATGTGTTAATGCCCTCTCTGATTGGTTCAAGGTTGAGGTGAGTCGTGAAGGCAAGGTTCACACGATGGAGTTTGAGAGGGGGAAGACGACCCGCAAACTCGAAGCAATCGGAAAAACCAAAAACACAGGGACTTATGTGGTATTCAAACCGGATCCTACTATTTTCACGATCACTCAGGAATTTCAGTTCAATATGTTGGCTACACGAATGCGTGAATTAGCCTTTTTGAATCCCGGCGTTGAGATTACTTTAATAGATGATCGTGAGGACAATAAGTCAGAAACCTTCTTTTATCGGGACGGCATTGAGCAATTTGTCCGTCAACTTGGCACTAACAAGAATGTGGTTCATGCCAAGCCTATCGTTATCGCCAATAAGACCGAAGACGTGTTTGTAGATATCGTCATCCAATACAATGACAGTTATAACGATCAGATTCTTTGCTACGCCAACTCTATCCCCAATGAAGATGGAGGTGCTCATTTAACCGGCTTCCGTACCGCGCTTACACGAGCAATTAACCAGTACGCCAAGAATAACAATTTACTTAAGGATAAGGACCCCAGTATATCTGGTGATGACGTCCGCGAAGGGCTCGTAGCTGTCATCAGCGTGAAGCTCCCTGACCCAAGGTTTAATTCACAAACCAAAGCAAAACTCGTTAACAACGAGATTGAAGGTGTAACCAGTAAGGCTACCTATGATGGTTTGATGCACTTTTTTGACACCAATCCTTCGACCGCTAAAAAAGTAGTCAACAAAGGATTGACGGCGGCAAGAGCAAGGGAAGCAGCCAGAAAAGCCCGGGAAACGGTCCGTAAAAGTGCAATGACCGGGGGAGGCCTGCCGGGAAAACTTGCCGACTGTTCAGACCGAGACCCGGCCAATACGGAACTTTATATTGTTGAGGGAGATTCTGCGGGCGGCTCAGCCAAGCAGGGCAGGGACCGCAAATTCCAAGCTATCCTTCCTATCCGAGGCAAACTTATCAATGTTGAGAAAGCCCGCCTAAACAAGGTTTTGGAAAACAAAGAAATTCGCACAATGATTACTGCTGTAGGAACCGGCATTGGCGACGGAGAAGCGGAAGGGGCTTTTGATATTGAAAAGCTCCGCTACCATAAGATCATTATCATGACTGATGCAGATGTTGATGGGAGTCATATTCGAACACTTTTATTGACTTTCTTCTATCGTCAAATGCGCGGCTTAGTTAAGCATGGATACGTTTATATTGCCCAGCCGCCACTTTATCAAATTTCACGAAAAAAACGTGTGGAATACGTAGCTGATGATAATGAGTTGAACAAAATCCTCATTGATCTCGGGGCTGAAGACATCAGCCTTAAGCTCACTGCACGAAAAACATTAAACTCGAAACAGATGGGCGAAATGCTGGAATTACTAATTTCCTTGGACAAATATGCCCAGTCTATCCAGCGTCACGGTGGAAATTTTCCTGAATATGTTGAAAACCGAAAGAAATCGGGAGAACTGCCCACGCACCTAGTCAAGGTTCGAGATGGCAATGATGAGACGGTTAACTATTTTCACAGTGATACTGAACTGGCCAAATTTGCCAAGAAGAACGCGGATTTGAACCTCTTTGGGGATGATAGTGCTAATGAGGTCGGTAAGGCTGCCAAAAATGGCAATACACGAAGAGCAATATGCGTCGAGTTGCATGAAAGTAAACCCGTGCAGGAATTGCTTGGCAAACTCAGCCGAAAAGGGCTTCCTGTGGAGCATTACGAAGCGCAGGATAAACCACTTTTTGAATTGATTGAAGGAGATGAAGATAGGGTTTATCCATTGTTTTCGCTTTCAGAAATTCTCAGTACAGTAATAGAAATCGGCCGACGAGGCCTTCAAATTAAGCGCTTTAAGGGGTTGGGTGAAATGAACCCCAAAGAACTTTATGAAACCACGATGAATCCTGAAACACGAAAGCTTTTGCGTGTGGAGCTGACTGACGCGGTTGAGGCTGAAGAAATGTTCACCAAACTCATGGGTGATGAGGTTCTGCCTCGGAGGCAATTCATAGAAGACAACGCCCTGAACGTCCGAAACCTGGATATTTAACTTTCCCAATGCCAAAGAAAAAGGGTACCGAGGAACTGCCCATATCAAACACTCCTCTTTTTGCGGCCAACGAGAAGATCGCCCCGATTAATGTTGCTGATGAGATCAAGAACTCATTTCTTGATTATTCGATGTCAGTCATCATTTCCCGTGCACTCCCTGATGCTCGGGATGGGCTAAAGCCCTCGCAGCGACGCATTCTTTATGCGATGCACGAGTTGTCACTGTATCCCCCGAAAAAGCACTTTAAATGCGCCAAGATAGCTGGTGACACCAGCGGCAACTACCATCCGCACGGTGAAGCTGTTATTTACCCCACGCTCGTGAACATGGCTCAACCATGGTCCATGCGTGACCCGCTGGTGGATGGACAAGGTAACTTTGGAAGCGTGGAGGGCGACCCTCCTGCAGCCATGCGTTACACCGAGGCACGCCTTACCCATCTAGGAGGCTCACTGATGTCCGACATGGACAAGGATACCGTTAATTGGGTGCCCAATTACGACGAGCGCCTCATGGAGCCAACCGTGTTCCCTGCTTCATTTCCAAATCTGCTAATTAACGGAGGGACGGGTATTGCGGTTGGGATGGCGACCAATATGCCTCCTCACAATCTTGGCGAAATAATCGATGGAATATGTGCGCAAATCGACAATCCTGATATTACCCTTAAGGGATTAATGAAGCACGTTAAGGGCCCTGATTTCCCAACCGGTTGCACAGTTACAGGTCTTAAGCCGGTTGAGGATTATTTCTCAACTGGCAAGGGTTCTATCAAGGTCAAAGGCAGACTTGGTGTGGAAGAGATGCGTGGAGGCAAAATGCAAATTGTCATCACGGAAATTCCCTACAATGTCAACCGCGCTACGCTCGTGGAACGAACGGCCGAATTGGCTAACGAAAAAATATTGTCCGAAATTACAGCGGTACGTGATGAGTCTGATGAAAACACCAGAGTTGTTATTGAGCTAAAACGTGATGCAGTACCCAAGGTGGTTATCAACAATCTCTACAAGCACACGCAACTTGCCACTTCTTTCAGTGTCAATATGCTGGCCATTGATCACGGCAAGCCCAAGACGCTTTCACTTAAAGATGCAATCAACTGCTACATTGAGCATCGCCGTGATGTGGTGGTTCGGAGAACTCGCTATGAACTAGAGAAAGCCGAAAGCCGCGCCGAAACGTTGGAGGGTTATATTATCGCCCTCTCCAACCTGGATAAGTTCATTAAAATTATCAGAGGTTCATCGAACCGGGATGAGGCCAAGGTTAAATTAATGGCATTCGATTTTACTAAAACAGCCGTAGAAAAGCTCGGCATTCTCATAAGGGACAAGGCTCGGCTGAGCAACGGACGATATGAATTCAGCGAAGATCAAGCCAACGCTATTCTCGAACTTCGCCTCTACCAGCTGACCGGGCTCGAAATAGATAAAATACGAAGCGAATACAAGGAGCTCGTTAAAAAGATCAAAGACCTGCTCGACATCTTGGCCAAGGAGGCGCGTGTGCTTAAGATCATTAAGGATGAACTGGCGACCATTAAGGAGAAGCATGCTACTCCGCGCCGCACGAACCTGGCTCCAGATGAAGGCGAAATGTCCATTGAGGATCTTATCGCCAACGAGTCGGTCATGATCACATTGACGCACAACGGCTTGATTAAGCGAACAAACACTAGCGCCTTTAAAGCTCAGCGGCGTGGAGGTAAAGGTGTTATCGGTATGAAAACGCGCAAGGCCACCACAGACAAGGAGTCTAGCGACTTTATCGAGCACCTTTTCCCTGCTAACACGCATGACTATTTGATGTTCTTTACCAATACTGGGCGAGTGTATGTCGAACGCGTACACGAAATTCCAGACCTTGGCCGCGCCTCAAAAGGGCGCAGTATTGCGAATGTTCTGGAGTTGAAGCATGGTGAGAAGATTGCAGATGTTATCCGTGTAAAGGCAGTGTATGGTGAAAACAAAGAAGATCTTACTTGGCAGCAGGACCAATGCATCTTCTTTGCCACCCGCTCAGGGACAGTCAAAAAGACTGCTTTAAACGATTATGCAAATGTACGGCGCGGAGGCATTATCGCCATAAAAATTGTTCCAGGTGACAACTTGATTGAAGCGCGCTTTACCACAGGGCACGACGATGTCGTGTTGGTGACAGCTGGCGGTCAAAGCATTCGCTTTCATGAGGATGGAGTAAGGACAATGGGGAGATCTGCGGCAGGAGTGCGGGGGATTCGCCTTAGCAAGGATGATCATGTCGTTGCACTGTCCATCGTAAATGCCGACGCAACATTGCTGGTGGCTGGTGAAAACGGAATCGGAAAACGAACGGTCTTTGAAGATTACCGCGTCCAATCACGAGGGGGGAAAGGCATCAAGACGATGAAAATCACCAAGAAAACTGGCAAGGTTGTAGGTGGGCTTACTGTTCATGACGGTGATGAAATAATGCTCATTACCGTAGGCGGCCAAATGGTAAGAACCTCGGTTAAGGGCATCAGGCAAACAGGTCGTAACACTCAAGGGGTCAGGCTGGTGAATGTTGATGACAAGGATCGGCTGCAAGATATTGCCCCGGTCGTTTCCGCAGAGAAGGAAGAAACTATCGAAGACGAATAGAGTTTAGGAGATTGAAATTTTACAATCCAGTGGCCCTGAATTCTATTGTTTACTCCTTACTGACCCCTATGGATATAGCTTAGCGCAATAATGCTGTACGCACTAACCAGTGGCTTTTCATTTTCCCACCAGCGAGAGGAAGCTTCATTAATCCACGAGCCATCTTGACCCTGAAGACCAATCAGTTTAAGGCCAACCTCCTTGCGCCAGTCGACTTTTTTTCCATTTGGAAGTTCCAGCATATCAGTGCCATAAATTGTGAGGGCCTTGGTCATTAAGAAATAATAGTAAAAGAGGCCTTGAGCATCCATCCCTGGGTTTTCTTCGAGAGTGTAATTCGTTGCCAACCACTTGCGGACGGCTGCTACTCGCGGGTCATCCTGTTTCAGATCAGCGTAGGCATAGCTTAACATTCCAGCATAACTAATACTCCCATAACTCCGAAGGGCTGTCCTTCCCGATTTACTGCCCTTTGCTTCGCCCGCCTGACTGTTTCCTGGGAAGTATATCATCCCACCTTTGTTCTCGGGATCATCGCTTACCCATGGTTGCTTGTTGTGAGACTTGAGGTTTTGGCAGTTTTGGATAAAGGAAATGGCAGCTTTCCAGTTTAAATCTGTTTTGGATTCTGGGGAATCCTTTGCCAGATTCTTGCTGTAATAGATGGCCTCAAGGGCCATCAGGGTATTATTCAAGTCACCATGAGGATAACGATTCCCATAACCAACGCCGCCATCCAGCGGGTGGTCTGTCTTGCCTTTGATGCCTAAATCCCATTGTTGACCGATCAAATACTTGCGAGCTTTGATAATTACGGGATTAAACTTTCGGTCACCTGAAGCGAGCATGGCCATCAGACTGAGAGAGGTATTGTAGTTTGCTAAACCTTTTTCAGGCACATAGATGCTCCCATTGGGCTGGGCATGCTGAAGGATATAGTGATGGCCTTTCTTGATCCAATCGGGTGTTTTTTTAGGCTTTTTGGGGTTCCCGTAGTAGGCTAAGAGGACTATTGCAGTAACTGCAGGGTGGTCTGGGTTTGTCCAGTAACCTTCAGGGGTTTGAGTTTTTTTAAGTGAATCAATCCCGCGGTCAATTGAACGTTGTAACTCGTTCTGGAAGGAAATGTCCGTCTGCCCTAGCCCTGAAAAATGCAACCCAAAAAGGGTTAATACTGCAAAGAACTGATTTTTCATAAAATTACTTTAATCAAATGCGATTATTCTAATTCCCCGCCGTCTATATCCCACTGCCTCATCGAAACAACTTTTCTATTTTCATATATGAGTTCGATGCGTTTATTGCCGTTAGAGTAGTAACTGGTTTCAACGCCAACCTGAACTCCATTCTTGTATTCTCTGACAGAGGCCATTACCGGTTTATTCCCTCCCTTGGCCTTGTAGTAGCCGGTTACATATCCCGAATAAGGGTTCTTTTCTCCACGCTTATACCAAAGGCCTTCTTCGTTAAGGCCAATCAAGTCCCCGTCTTTGTTGCGTCGCTCCATCTCCATTAACTTTGCAGTTGGAGGGTTATTTGCTTGCCCTTCGGGGCTCGGCCTCTGGGTTGCGCAGGCTGCAAGCAGAACACTCAGGCACGAAACTGCAGTTATCTTCATTGCGTACTTGGGTGCTGGCCTAAGAATTATCATAGCATTGAGTTAATTTATATTTTCTGCCACCCTGATAACTAGGGTTCCGTTACTGTCAAGAGGAGGTAGTCCTTTGCGCTGAGGGCGCCACACGTCATCGTCTCCTCGGCCAGCTCTTGGGTTGTTGAATTGCGCCGAGTTGTCGGTGATTAATGAGACAATTGACCCGTCGCGTTGAGCCAGAAAAGAACCATCAAACATCCTCGAACCATTAAATATGAATGGACCTTCTTTCACAGGTTTTTTGTCTACTCGAGTAACGAATCTTTCCAGTCGGGATTTCATTTCTTTTTTGCCAGCCATCCAACGTAGCTCCATTTCAACCGATTCACCAGGGATAGTCTTTTGCTCGTCTTCAGGGATTAATTTCCCGCCGCTTCCCTTGCAGTTTATAAGCAGCATTGCCACCTGAAGGTGAAACGGTTCTGCGCTTGTCACCAGAAGGCTCTCGTGAGTTTTCCCCTTACCCGTAACAACAAGGTATTCCATCGGGCCTTCGTTCATGTTCACTACAACGGGAAGGGAAATCTCTTTCCTTTTCTTGTTCAGGAGCACTGTGCCGACTTGGAGAACTTCACCGCTTATCTCTTTAATGCTGGGCTTATTAGGTGGCTCAACCTTAAAAGGGTCATTGTTTTGCTGGCTCGAGCCATTAACAACAATAAGGAGTGAGAGGAATATTTCTTTCACTGCGCGGAGACCATTCATACACAACTTATCTACACTGCGCCACAAAATTCCGCTGGTTTTTGGCCTCGCAAAACCTCAGATTCCCGAATGGACATTTCTGAAACGATTACCGCCCTTAATTCCCTCGCCCGGAATATATGGTGGACCTGGAATCAGGATGCTAGGGGTATTTTTGAAGAACTCTCTCCCAGGACATGGTTAAACGTATATCACAATCCGGTAGCCATCTTGAGAGAAGTATCCAAAACCGAATTAAAAACACGTCTACTGGAGCCCGAGTATGCCAAGAGGGTAAAAGTGGTACTAGACGAATTCCAAGAATACATCGGTCGTAACGATACGTGGGCAAACCGTGAAGCTTCCGGTCTAGAGGAAAAATCAATTGCATATTTTTCGGCGGAATTTGGCCTTCATGAGACTTTGCCTATTGCAGCGGGGGGGCTTGGTGTTCTTGCCGGAGACCACATCAAAAGTGCGAGCGACTTGGGTCTTAACTTTTGTGGGATTACTCTTTTTTACAGAGAAGGATATTTCCAACAAACAATTAATCAGGAAAACTGGCAAACTGAATACTACAACCAGCTCAATCCTAAAAACCTTCCTATGGACCCGGTTTTAAATGAGCAGGGAGAACCTCTGATCTGCACAGTTGATATTGCAACCGACACCGTTAGCTTTCGATCGTGGAGAATTAACGTTGGGCGCTGCGCACTATATCTCGTGGACACCAATCTCCCTGAAAACCCATCTCATTATCGCGATTTAACCTTACACGTATATGGTGGCGACAGCACGACGAGGATACAGCAGGAAATATTACTTGGAGTTGGCGGAGTAAAGCTTTTAAGAGCACTGGGGCGGAATCCGGACGTTTTTCATATGAATGAAGGACACGCTGCTTTTCTCGCCCTGGAATTGATCCGGGAAAAAATGGCTGCCGGCAGTTCCTTTAAAGAGTCACTGACGGCTACTCGCAAAAAATGCATATTCACAACTCATACCCCTGTGTCTGCCGGCCATGACCGGTTTCACCCGGAGCTTGTAGGTTATGCTTTGAATCGATACGAGAAGCATCTCGGCCTTACGCATGAAGATCTAATGGCTCTTGGCCGGATAGTCCCCGAGGAGGACAGCGAAGATTTTTGCATGACTGTTTTAGCCTTGAACACCAGTCGAGCGGCCAATGGGGTTAGTGAGCTACACGGGGTAGTGAGCCGAGAAATGTGGCAATGCAAATATAATACTCCAGTGAATGAAGTGCCAATAGGTCATATAACTAACGGCATTCACCTTCTTGGATGGATGAGCCCTCCGGCAAGAGATTTCTGGCAGCAGCGGCTAAAGAATAGTGACGAATTTTATGAGCAAATAAACAGTCAGGAATTCTGGTCTAAAATTGATAATCCTGAATTTATTTCCGATGAGGAACTGTGGGCTTTAAGGTATCGTCTTCGACGTGAACTGATAGACTTTGCACGCGGACGCCTGATTGATGCCCCAAGAACAAGAGAGGGGGATTTCATTAATTATGACCGCCTTCTTAAGGCGGACGCGCTCACCATCGGCTTTGCACGACGTTTTGCTACCTACAAACGGGCTCCTCTTGTTTTTGATCAATTGGATAAGCTTGTGAAACTTTCCAAGGACATTGATCGGCCAGTTCAGTTTATATTTGCAGGGAAAGCTCACCCCGCAGACGATGAAGGAAAACGTTTCATACAAAAAATCGTCCACCTGTCAAAGCAAACGGAAATAGCGGGCCATCTAGTATTTATTGAAAACTATGATATACAGATTGGGCGTATGTTGGTTGGAGGATGCGACGTCTGGCTCAATAACCCTAGAAGACCTTTGGAGGCTAGTGGTACGAGCGGGATGAAAATCGCCGCACATGGAGGGCTCAACTGCAGCATCATGGATGGCTGGTGGCGAGAAGCTTTTGACGGCAAAAACGGATTCGCCATAGGGGGAGACGAGCACCCTGATAACGTTGAAGAGCAAGATCGGATTGATAGCGAAAACCTATACAGGGTTCTGTCAGAGGAAGTGATCCCAACTTTCTATAATCGGGACTCGGACGGAATCCCAAGGGCTTGGATTAAGAAAATGCGCCACGCAATGGCAACAATAACCCCTCAGTACAACACCTGGAGAATGGTTCAGGAATATTCACAAAAATATTATCTGGGGGAATAGTGTGCGTCGTCCTGTTTCAACAATCTCTCAGGAATTGCTGCAGGACTGGCTGTGCACAGTCGGGGAGCCAAGTTATCGATCGCAACAGATATCACAATGGACTCACCAGGGCCGGGCAAAAGGGTGGGGTGAGATGTCTAATATACCCTCAAAGCTTCAGGAGCGACTGGCTCTTGATTTTGATTTTAGCACTGTAATTTTAGCGCGAAAACAAGGCGTCGAGGGCGCAACGCAAAAATTTCTCTGGAGATTAAGAGATGGCCAGTTCATTGAGAGCGTGCTTATCCCGGCAAGCGCATCGCTTTATGGAGAAACCAGCGATAGATTTACACTTTGTGTCTCAACACAAGTAGGATGCGCGTATGGCTGTAATTTCTGCGCTAGCGGACTGGATGGCTTTAAGCGAAATCTGGAGCCTGCAGAAATCGTGGATCAAGTGCTCTCTGTGAAACGAATGCAACAAGGTGATGGGGGCCGCGTAATAACAAATCTCGTGATCATGGGAATGGGCGAGCCTTTGGCTAATTACCCCAACCTCATGCATGCACTAAATTTCCTTAATGCTAAATGGGGTACGAATATTGGCGCACGTAAGATTACCATTTCCACCAGCGGCCTTGCTCCGCAAATCCGGAAACTCGCCAAGGAGCCCCAGCAATATCGACTAGCCATTAGCCTGCACGGTGCCACTGATGGGGTTCGCGAGCAAATTATGCCCATCAACAAGAAGTATCCATTGAGTCAGCTGATTAATGCAGTCGAAGAGTATCAATCATTAAAGAATGGCATGGTGACTCTGGAGTATATTTTAATAGCTGATCTTAATGACAGCCCTGACCAGGCGCTTGCCTTGGCTGGTATTGCCAAGCGTCTGCGGGCAAAGGTAAATTTAATTCCCTATAATGAAGTCGATGAGTTTAAGTGGAAGCGTCCGACGCAAAATGCCCAAGATGCATTTATTCAAGGTTTAGATAAATCTGGCGTGCTAACGACTCTCCGCCGTGAAAAAGGCCATGATATTGATGCCGCGTGTGGACAGTTAAGATTACGCAACGAAAAGGAATTGGATGCACAGAGAAGTTGAACTACAAATCACAACATGATTGCTCTGGTTGATTATGGTGCCGGCAATGTCCGCAGTGTCCAAAAGGCTCTCATTGCAGCCGGAGGTGATGTTCGATTGGTAAGCACCCCTGACAAAGTGACACAGGCCGATGCCGTTGTGCTTCCAGGGGTCGGTGCATTTGATGACTGCATTAACGCCATGCAACGCCAGGAGCTTGTTGAGTCGATTCGTGAGTTCATAACTTCTGGAAAGCCGTTCCTCGGTATTTGCGTTGGTTATCAGGCGCTCTTTGAAAAAAGTGATGAGTTCAACTCCTGCGCATTAGGGATGGGTGTTTTTGAGGGGAGGGTAATTCGGTTTAGTGGTGAAGAAATCAAAATCCCACAAATCGGCTGGAATCAGGTAGACATCCAAAAATCTGATTGCCCAATATTTGATGAAATTGATTCAGGCAGTTATTTCTATTTTGTGCATAGTTATTTCCCGGAACCAAGAGACTCGTCTATTATCGCATCACGTACAACTTATGGGGTTGAGTTTTGCTCCGCTGTCTGGAATGGAAACGTTTTCGCGACTCAATTCCACCCGGAAAAAAGCCAAAAAGCAGGTATAAAACTGCTGGTTAATTTCGTTGGTCTAATATAGCCATCCAGACACTTGCTCTTCTCCGTTCCTATTGATAGAATTTGAACTGAACATTATGGCTTACGAACTACCTGATTTACCGTACCCGCATAACGCTCTGGAGCCTCATATCGACGCCCAAACCATGGAAATACACCATGGCAAACATCACGCAACATACATTGCCAAGCTAAATGCTGCTCTTGAAGGGCATGACGATTTAATGGGTAAGAGCATTGAAGAACTGGTTAGCAATCTCGACTCCATCCCAGAAGGCGTCAGGGGCGCGGTGCGCAACAACGGCGGCGGCCACGCAAACCACTCGCTCTTTTGGTCTATCATGAATCCAGGAGGGGGAGGGGAGCCCTCCGGGGCCTTGGCCGAGGCCATCGAATCCGAACTGGGTGGTTTTGATGCATTCAAGGACTCTTTTGAGGCAGCCGGAGCGACACGCTTCGGGAGTGGGTGGGCATGGCTTTGCGTGAAAAGTGACGGCAGCCTGTGTGTTTGCAGCACCCCTAACCAGGACACTCCCCTTATGGAGGGTCGGACACCTATTCTGGGTTGTGATGTGTGGGAGCACGCCTATTACCTCAAGTACCAGAACCGCCGACCAGACTACCTAAAGGCATTTTGGAGCGTGGTTGACTGGGATGCAGTTGGGGCTAATTACGAGACAGCCAAAGGTTAGGCCCACTCAAAAGCTCATGCCTTAGAGGGTTGTATTATTCTGCGCCTTTAACCGCTGCTGGCTTCGGGCGCTTACGGTACTTGTCGTAAAGCCTTGTATGACGACTCTTAAGGGCGACTTCTTTGCCTTCGATCCACATATGCTTTACATTCGTTCGTATATCAAAAATGTCTCCATCTACTGCTATAAAAGTTGCCTCCTTACCTGGAGTTAGTGATCCAAGCATTCCGTCAACCTCGAGGGTTTGCGCCGGATTCAGGGTAATGCTTCTCAATGCAGCTTCTCTGGGAAGGCCATAGGCCATGGAGCGAGCAGCCGCATACACTATATTTCGTATTTCAGTCGCCCCCCAGCTTCCCATGCGAACACTGTGTGAAATCTTCACGCCTGCCTTATTAAGGACGCCAGCTGCTTTGAAATTTACATCGTGCGCATCTGTATCTCTCTGCGGCAGGCGAAAGACATTATCTAAGACCACCGGCACCTTTGATTTAGCCAGTTGATCAGCCACACGCCAGGCATCCAGGCCGGATGCAATGATGATCTTGTATCCTCTTTTGTTGGCCCATTTTATTGCACTAGTGATTTGACGTTCATAATTTGCGTGAATCATTATGGGTTGTTTTTCATTGATTGCAGGCAGCATTGCCTCCCACGCAGGTACAATACGTAAATTCTTATCAGCCTTCCGGGCCTTGGCGTAAGCTTCAGCCTCGTCGAAAAAGCGGTCAATTTCCCTCAGTTTTTCCTCTCTTTTCCGGCTCTGTTCCTTTGGTGATTTGTATTTTTCCGGATCGCGCAACGATTCCTTAGGCCTGGTATTTATGGACAATGTTGGCCACCAAATATGAAGGGCAGCGCGGGGCTTCACAGTCATATCCTCCACCCCCCAGCCTGCTGTTCTAATCAATCCGGAGGTGCCATTAACGACTCCGCCCATTGGGGCAACCAGAACATGGGTAAACCCATTAGCACGGGCCACAGGGATCAATTCAGAGTCTGGATTAACCGAAATCCATGCCTCCACATCTGGGGTAAAGTCGCCCACCTCAGTGGTATCTTGCGTTGCGCGCACGGCATTAATTTCAGTTAAACCCAGAGAAGTGGCCGGAGCAATTAGTCCCGGGTAAAGATGAAGCTTCCCAAGATCCCTTTTCACCGTCCCGGACGGGGGGTTGATTTCCGTGCCAACTTTTATGATTCGACCATCCCTCACCAGCATTTGACCATTCCTAATGCTGGGCTGATCCGCTGTGTGGATCATGGCACATTCATAAAGAATGAGTTCTCCCTGAGCCGCCAAAGTAATCCCGACTAATAACAACAATTCTTTCATGGCTTTTCCTTTCTGCACTGATAGCAATTATTAAGTGAATGCGACATCTCCATCGCTCGACGAAAGAAAGCGGCACGCGCAGAGTCACTTACCTGCTCCTTGCCCTCCTTTTCCCTGGCCTTTAATAAAAGATTCGTACGCTCAAGAGCGATTAACCTTGAGCGCTTGGCATCGTAACTGCGGCTGTAATACTGTCTGCCCTCAATCCAGGTTTCCTCACAGAGTGTCTGTGTGCTTAACGGGTGGCCTGTCCAGATAACAAAATCTGCATGCTTGCCCACCTCAAGAGACCCTACCCATTTATCAATCTTGAGCTGTTTGGCGGGGTTAAGGGTAACAAATTTTAACGCATCCTCCTCCGTGGTGCCGCCATATTTAACCGCCTTCGCTGCCTCCAGATTCATCCGGCGAGCTAAGTCTGATGAGTCTGAGTTGAAACTAACCACAGCTCCACGTTCATGGAGTAACGATCCATTGTAGGGAATAGCATCATATACCTCGAATTTATAAGCCCACCAGTCAGAGAAGCTCGAAGCTCCTGCCCCATGGGCGGCGATCTCGTCAGCAATTTTATAACCCTCCAAAACGTGCTGCAAGGTACCAACCTGAACCCCAAATCGCTCCATTGTCCGGAGAAACACCAGCATTTCATCTTGTCGATATGAATGGCAATGAACCAGGCGGTCTCCTGTCAGTATTTGGCCTAACGCTTCCAGTTCCAGATTGCGTCGCACGGGCGGCAAGCTCTCATCTCCGGGTTTTAGTTGCTCGAGATATTGGCGTGCAGCTGTAAACCGATTAATAAAGAATGTCTTCACCCCCATCCGTGTTTGAGGGAATCGGTTTTTCTTTTCATCACCCCAATTGGATTGTTTTACATTTTCACCAAGGGCAAATTTAATCCCCAGCGGGGCTTCCTTGAAGACCAAATCATCAGGCAGTTCACCGTGTCTTAATTTTATGACGGCGTTTTGTCCGCCAATAGGATTAGCCGAACCATGGAGAAGATTGGCGACAGTGAGTCCGCCTGCTAATTGGCGGTATATATTTTCGGTTTCAGAATTCACCACGTCAGAAATCCGAACCATAGCTGAAGAAGGAAGAGTCCCTTCATTGACCCCCCCTAAGATCATGCTGTGATTGTGGCAGTCAATTAACCCAGGGGTAATGTGCTTCCCGGCTCCATCAATTAAAACTGTGTCAGGTTCGGTAACGGGGCCAATCACATCCCCGATCGCACTTATGCGACCATTTGTAACTCGCATGCTGGAATTTGTAATTACACCTGAAGGACCACAGGTCCATATTGTCGCATTTCTAATTATTATGTTTTTAGGCTTCCCGATCGCCCCACGATAATCGCCCGGTTCTTTTGCCACACGCGGTTTATGCTTCCCCTTTGGTGCTTCGGGCTTTCCTTTCTCTTTCTTGACTGGCTTCGGTGTGTTAACCTGATAATTCCTGCCTTCAATCCAAACTGAAGAAACTGGGTTATCAGGATCAAACCAGCTGGCACCATCAACTACAGTCAAATTAGCCACTCGACCCTTTTCTATGGTACCAAGAAAACTTGATGATTTTGTCAGTTTGGCAGGTATTGTAGTCAACCCGGCAAGAGCGGTCTCCTCCCTCAGTCCACGATCAATGGCACGGCTAATATTTTCACGAAAATCCTTGTGATCTGAAAGTCCGTGCAGCGTTAGAGCCATATCCCTGTTGCCCTTCGCTATAAGAGCTGGCACTTCAGGAGCCCAGTCCCAAGTACGCAATTCATCCAGAGACACCTCCTTCCAATCCTCCTCGTCGGGCAATTCGGGAATTGCAGGAAAATTTACCGGTACAATGAACGGGAAATTGACCTTCTCCAGAATATCATGGCGGCGCCATTCATGACCTGTGGCTACAATAACCGGATCAATGCCCAGCTCTCCAGCCAGTTTTGCTGTTCGAGAAATCATGAGCACACTTCCCGGTTCCACTATTGCCAATTGCTTTTGACCCTGTCCTGCGATGACCTTTATCATCGACTGCAGGGCGGGGTTGTATTCCGGACGGATTCCATTGGGGTTTTTGACCGCCCAATTTTGCATATGGATGTAATGCTGTGTGTCGAACGCAGTCTGTCGAATGACCGCAATCACCCCCATCAGCGACTTGGGGTATTCCTTGCCCGGTTCATAAGCAAAGTGTTGCGTAGTCTTGGGGGTTAAAATCAAATCATTGGGATCACCCTCCCCAAGTAAAGAAAGGACGGCGCTACCTCGAATTATCCCTTCAGTTGGTATGAAGTTTGCCGCTGTGAAACCCAACTCACGAAGTTTTTCGAACCCTGCAGGATTCGCTGTAAATGTTTCAGACACTCTGTAATGAGGTTGGATCTCAGCAATTTCATAACCGGGACCCTTTTTCCCCATATCTTCTTTGGTGGTTGGGAGGCCCGTGAAGTTAACACCAGCTCTGGCATCAATTGGAGTAACCCATCGATTTGAAACAGGCTTGGCCTTCTTTCCACTTGAGTAGTAGGGATCGATGAATCCGGCGTAGACAGTTTTGCCTTTCATGTTCCAAACTCGATAGCCTTCAGGTACTGAAGACTGATCTTGCGGTAACACATTTTCAATCCGGCCATCCCTGATTAATATTGTGGCACCCTCCAAAATCAGGCCAGGTTTAATACAAACGCGCCCTCCAGTTAGTGCGTGCATTCCCGGAGCTTTCGGTCGAGTTCCCGGTGGGCGGATTGCTGCCTCTGTTAGGTTAAAACCTGACAGCAGGAATGCCGTAACACATAGAATTTTCAGACGCATGAGCTCAACGGTAGAGTGGAGCACCTTGAAGGGCAACGGATTTGTTTGCTGTCACTGAACCACTTGTGTAGCTTCCGGTTGTAAATGAGTAACGGTGAAACATTCCGGATTGGAGTGCTCGGCTCAGGTAATGGGAGTAATTTGATTGCCATTACCGAAGCCATCGAACGTGGTGAACTCTCAGCGGAAATTGCATTAGTGCTAAGCGATGTCAAAGAAGCCGAGATCTTACAGCACGCAAAAAGAAGGGGTTTAATGGCGTGTTACATTGCTCCTGGAAAATATCGCACAAAACTTGATGAAGAAACCGAAAAGTCTTATTCCTGTGCCCTTCAGCAAGCCGATGTGGATCTGGTGGTTTTAGCTGGATTTATGAGGATTCTAAAAGATGAATTACTGAAGTCATTCCCCGGGAAAGTAATAAATATTCACCCCTCACTCCTGCCTTCTTTTCCGGGCGTGGGAGCCTGGAAACAGGCCCTAGATCATGGCGTGAAATTCACGGGAGCAACGGTTCACTTTGTGGATCAAGGCATTGATTCAGGAGCTATCATCGCTCAGGAACCCGTACCTCTGCTTGATGGAGACACCCCAGAGAGCCTGCTGGATCGAATCCAGCAGACTGAGCACCGTATTTACCCCAAAGCCATTGCGGACATCGCTGAAGGGCGTATCATCTCCAAGGGGCACCGCACATTTCGTTCAACCAAATAAATCAGTAAAACGGAAAAAAAGATTCGCTTTTGCAGGCATACAATGGCACACCAACCGGCTCGCAATGAGGGTCTCCTAACGGACAACGCTCTTCTTGCTTGTGAGTGCTTATATGAGTCGAAACAGCAATCAGCTTAAATTTGGCCTGCCGAAAGGAAGCCTGCAAGACGCAACCGTTGAAAAACTTGCCAAAGCCGGGTGGAATGTTCGCGTCAGCAGTCGCTCCTATATTCCTTACGTGGACGATAAGGAAATAGAAATTCGAACGATTCGCGCTCAGGAAATGAGCATCTATGTCGAGCGTGGGTATCTGGATTGCGGAATTACTGGGCTCGACTGGATTCAAGAGAACAATTCCAAGGTAGAGGAAGTGGGGGAATTTCTGTTTAGCAAGTCAACCCGTCGCCCTGCGAAATGGGTTCTTGCTGTTCCCGAGAAATCGAAGATTAAGTCTGTCAAAGACTTGAGTGGGAAACTCATAGCCACCGAGGTCGTTGGCATGACCAAGCGCTGGCTAAAGAAGAACGGCGTAAAAGCGGACGTCGAATTTTCGTGGGGCGCAACTGAGGTCAAGGCTCATGAGCTGGTCGATGCCATCGTTGAGGTCACAGAAACCGGAAACAGTTTGCGAGCCAATAACCTTCGCATCGTAGAGGAACTTATGAGCAGCACGCCCCGCCTCATTGCCAACAGGGGCTCATGGAAAGACCGATGGAAGAGGGGTAAGATCGAGACAATGGCCATGCTTTTAAGGGGTGCCATAGATGCCGAAACCAAAGTAGGCCTTAAATTAAATATTAAACAATCGAATCTCGAGACACTTCTTAAGCAGCTCCCCTCACTCCGTAACCCCACTGTCAACCAGCTTGCTCAGAAAGGATGGGTCGCTGTGGACACAGTGATTGATGAGCATGTCGCCAGAGAAATTATTCCCGAGTTAAAGGCGTTAGGAGCCGAAGGAATAGTTGAATACCCCTTGAATAAGGTTGTTTATTAGACTTTTACACGAAAAAACAGAGCAAAAAAATGGGATCATTAAAGAAACGGCGTAAAGCCAAAATCAACAAACACAAGCGCAAAAAAGCTTCACGGGCAAATCGCCATAAGAAACGCAAGTGGTAAGCGGGTTAGGGCACATGTGTGTGTCTGCAATTTACGCTTTCCCATTCACGCGGCATATGGCCCAATACCAAGGCTCATGAGAGATATATTTTCATGCTTAATGCCTTTCTTAGCTACATGCACTGTTTCGACCATGTACTCGGGATGTGCTACCCCTTCCGACCCTCCCGTCACAGAGACTGCCGGACCGGCCCTGGAGAAGGCGGGCATTATTGCAGTTGACTCCAAAAATCAGGTTAAAACACCTCCAGAGAATAGACTTACCCCCGAACAGGAGGCTGCGGCTGAAGAAGCCCAGTTGGAGCGCAAAATTCGTGCAATGGCCCATTACGCTGCCGCAACAGCACACAGAGAGCGCGGAGAGGATCAGGAAGCCCTTGATGAGTTCTACAAAGCTGCACTAGCCAATCCTTCGGACCAAAAAATAATGATGGAAGTTGTTCAAGCGCTGGTTGCTGCACGCCAGCGTGATAAAGCCTTCAAATTGATGGTCGAGGCAACAAAAAACCCAACTGCTCCTGCTGAATTACACGCACTACTTGCAGCAGCTTATCTAGAGAAAAAGAAGCCCGAGCTAGCAAAGGCTGCAGCGAATCATGCGATCAGGAAGGCTCCCCAATCAATTATTGGATACAAAACCATAATGCAGGTCTTCCGTTATGAGATGCGCAATGGGGCAAAAAGGACAAAACAAATAAGAGAGGTTCTTGACCGGGCAGTAGCACAAAAGGATACCACGACGCCGTTCCAAATTGGACTGGCGTTAATGATGACCGAATATCTTTCTATAGACAAAGAGTCATCAGAAGAACTGAAACCTAAGATTCGTAAACTGCTTGATATCGCTTGGGTCAGCAAGCCAAAGAAGCCGATTGAGCTCGAGCAAATTGCACGCGGATACCGTTTGATTGGGGCACATAAGCAAGCAGCCAAGGCAATGGAAGCGCTACTGGGAGCCCTGCCGAATAACCCGATGGTATTACTTGAAACAGCAAGAGAGCACGCGATGGGAGGGGACATGGATCAAGCCAAATTACATCTTGATGCCATGACTAAAAAGTTCCCCCGAGTCTGGGAAGGGCACCAACTGCGGGCGGCTATTGCGATGGACCAGGAAGAATACGAATTAGCAGCCAAGCATTACCGGGAAGTGATTAAGTTAAACCGAAGGGTCGAATCAGTTCACTATGATCTGGTGTCCGCACTTCTGGCAGATAAAAAAATAGCCGAAGCGCGTGACGCGTTAAGCAATGCAAAATCACGATTTAAGGCCAACTTCAGGCAGCCCTATTTCTCGGCCATGATCCATCTGGAGGAAAAAGAATATCTCAAGGCTCACGAAGAATTATTGAGCGCAGAAGCGCTGGCAAAAAAAACCGAACCCGATCGCCTTACTGAAATCCTGTACTTCCAACTTGGTTCCACAGCTGAAAGGGCTGAAAAATATAAAGATGCTGAAAAGTATTTCAGACAATCCATCAAGCTTAACCCTGATTATGCTACCGCCTTAAACTATCTTGGCTACATGTGGGCTGACCGGGATGAAAACCTTGATGAGGCAGAAGAATTCATCAGGCGGGCATTAAAAATTACACCGAATAATCCCGCTTACATGGACAGCCTGGCTTGGGTCCACTTCAGACGCGGCGAATTCAGGGACGCACTGAAATGGCAGCTAAAGGCCCACAAAGAATCCAAAGACCCTGACCCAGAGATTCTCCTGCATCTGGGGATGATCTATGCCGCTCTCAAGGACAAAGAACGAGCACGCAAATATATTTTGCAGGCTTCCAAAATTGAAGACACCGAGACGGATATTAAGGCTAAAATCAAAGCAAAACTTGAAGAGCTCAAGTAACCCGAAAGCTTGCCGAACCCGTCTTTCTCTTGCCCTGTAATTTCTTCACACAAGGGGTTGATTCTGTTGCAATATACTGTATAACTCCCGCCCGCGTTTTTTATAGAGAATGCACATAGGCATAATTATTAATTTGAAATGATTAAAGCAAACAAGCTTCGGAAAACATTTGGCGAAAAAGTCGCTGTAAATAATTTAAGTTTCGAGGTGAAAAAAGGAGAGGTGCTGGGCTTTCTTGGGCCCAATGGAGCAGGTAAATCAACTACCATGCGCATGATTACCGGCTTTATCATGCCTGACAGCGGTGACGCCACAATTGGTGGGCACAGTATCGTCCAGAACCCTGAGGCTGCCAAATCTCTGATCGGATATCTCCCGGAGAATGCGCCATCCTACCCGGAAATGACCGTGCAGGCATTCCTTCGTTTTGCCGCTGAGATCAGGGGCATGGATGGAGTAGATCGGGATAAGGCTGTGGATCATTCAATTGATCTTTGTTTTCTGGGGCCGGTTAAGCATCAATCCATCGACACCCTCTCGAAAGGATATACACACCGCACCTGCCTGGCTCAAGCCCTCCTGCACGATCCAGAGGTGCTTATCCTGGACGAACCCACTGACGGGTTGGACCCAAACCAAAAACATGAAGCCCGGCAACTAATCAAGAGATTGGGCGAAACCAAGGCGATTATTTTTTCCACCCACATCCTTGAAGAAGTGGAGTCGGCCTGCACAAGAGCCATCATCATTGACCAAGGCAGCATCGTCGCTAACGGCACGCCCAAGGAGCTCATCGCACAAAGTCCATCGGGCAAATTGGATGATCTCTTTCGCGATCTCACCATGCCGGACACCAAACAACAGGAGGCAGCATAAATGAACTCTAGCCCACTGCGCAATATACTGGTCGTTACCAAACGTGAATTTGGAGCATACTTCACGTCTCCCGTAGCCTATGTATTTCTGGTTATCTTTTTACTGCTTTCAGGCTTCTTCACCTTCATGGTTGGGCAGGATTTCTTTCGCAGAAACGAGGCTTCCCTGGGGTCCTTTTTCCTTTGGCACCCTTGGTTGTACCTTTTTTTGGTTCCGGCCATTGCCATGCGCTTGTGGTCAGAGGAAAAGCGTACGGGGACTTTGGAGTTGCTCCTAACTTTACCGATCACGACCGGGCAGGCTGTCATTGGAAAGTTTCTGGCTTCCTGGGCATTCCTGATTGTGGGCTTGATTCTAACTTTCCCCATATGGCTAACACCCAACTTTCTGGGTTCTCCGGATAACGGGGCTATAATTTGTGCCTATATTGGAAGTGCCCTCATGGCCGGTGCCTATCTTGGAATAGGATGCATGACCTCAGCACTCACCCGCAATCAAGTCATCAGCTTTGTGATTTCAGTAATCCTTTGCCTGTTCACCATCCTGGCGGGGTTCCCTCCAGTGACAGACTTCATTCAGGGACTCTTTCCCGGTAATGAGTTCATTGTTGATCTGGTTTCGAGCTTCAGTGTTATGAGTCATTTTGAGGCCATTCAGAGAGGCGTTGTTCATTTGCGTGATTTCCTGTTCTTTGTTTCAGTCATTGTTTTCACTCTAGCGGCTACGACTGTCATTATCCGGAGCGGACAAGAGAACAAGCCAGCACAGGCCTTCGGTTTTGCCGGTGCTCAAGTCGCCATTTTGGCACTAATCCTTGTCACGGTTAACCTGCTGGCCGGGGCTACCCGAGGTAAATGGGATTTGACCGAAAACAAAATCCATACCCTTTCCGAAGGCAGCAAAAACATACTCAAGCGGGTTGCAGAAGAACGCGGAGAAGACAAGAACGCTTTCAAAATTGATGCCCGCCTTTATTTCACCAAGGGGGATGAGCGAATCAGCCCCTTTGTCCGCCAGTATGCATCGCGAGTCAAAGAACTCCTCGAGGAATATGAAGCTGCCGGCAATGGCTCAATTGTTTTTACTGAGATTAACCCACAACCCGACACTGATGAAGAGGATCTAGCCAGACAGGATAACATCACAAGGATGCAGATTGGGCTGGAAGAGTTTGCCTATATCGGGATGACTCTTAGTTACGCTGACAAATCTGAGATGATCAGCCTCTTGGAGCAAGGCCCCGGGGGCAGGGCGGGAAGTCTGAGGCCTGAAGCAATGCTTGAATACGATATTTCTTCAGCTATAACGCGCCTTCTTAAGGATGAAAGTAAGGCTCCTAACATTGGAGTCATGTCGCCACTGCAAATCAATGGTGGTTTCCCACCGAATCTCCCGCCTCAAATGACAAGAGGGCAACGTCCAGCTCCTCCCTGGTTGCTAATGCGGCAACTCCAAGCCAGTTATGGTCGCAACAATATACAAACCATAGACATGAACGTTCCCGCGATTGCCAGTGACCTTGATTTACTAATCGTGATTCATCCAAAAAGCATCAGCGAGAAGGCGCAGTTTGCTATCGATCAGTACGTTCTGGGAGGAGGTAAGGTTGCCGCCTTTTTGGATCCGAACCATGCCCTCGATCAAGGTCCCATGGGAGGGTTTTCCCCGCCCACTGGAAGCAGTTCAAATCTCGATAAACTGCTCCCTGCCTGGGGGGTCAACTTTTCTGATAATCGCGTGGTTGCAGACCCCGCTTTTGCCCTGCGTCCCCCGCAAAGCGGTGACTCGTGGATAACAGCCCTCAATATTCAAACCGAGGGGCTAAATCAGAATGATCCGATCCTGCAACAGTTAGGGCCTTTGGTGGGCGTACATTTTGGTGCATTCAGAAAGGAAACTGCCCTTGATAAAGGACCTAGGCCCAATATTACAACCTTGATGCATAGCACAACAAACTCCGCACTCATTGACGTCAGTCTTACCAAAGGGCTGCTGCCTTTGCCTTCATTCCAACAATCTCAGGCCGCGATAACAAAAACATTTAACCCCACAAGCGGCACTAACATGCTGGCTCTGAAATTAACCGGTGAATTTACAACCGCTTTTCCCAAAGGGGACCCTGAAAGACCAGAGCCTTCGGCAGATGCCAACTCAACCCAACCGAAGATTCCGGATAATTCACTCAAGAGAGTTAATAAAGGCGCAAGCCCGGTTGTTGTTTTAGTCGGCGATGTTGATTTTCTTCATGACACCAATCAGCAACTCGACCAATTCCGGGGATTCCGAAACAGCAATATGAACTTTGTTCTGAATCTCGTCGATTACCTCACCGGTGATGAAGACCTGATCAGAATCAGAAGCCTTACCAATCGAAGTCGGCCTCTTAAAAAACTTAATAAAATGAAAGAGGAGGCGACCAGCCAAATCCGGAAAGAACTAGAAAAAACTGAACAGGAACTTGAGGAGGCTGAAAAGAAGGTTCAGGATGTCGCCGGAAAGCTTCAAGACCAGTTGCGCAATGCAATCCAATCCGGTCAATCAGGCGTAATCCGTCTCCAGGTTTCTGAAGAAGACAGGAAAAAACTGGAATCCAGTCAGGCAGAGGCTGAAGAATCAAGAGACCGTGCGCGTAAGACGATAAGACGAATCAAAAAGCAAAGGCGCGAAGCTGAAAATTCTCTCCTGAACCGAATCAAGTGGGCTAGCACGGCGGGAATGCCATTTCTAGTAACTATTTTTGGAGTAGGATTAGCTTTAAGAAACCGGAAACGTACTGCCGCAAAATGAACCCAGATAGATCAAATAAAATCGTTGTCCCTGTAATTGTCCTCATTATCCTTGGTGTCATATATATGGTGACCGCCGGAAAGAGCAGCACCGCTGCTATTGTGATCGGGAAAGAACCCTTGGACGAACTGCCTTTCAGCAAAATACATTCAATTGTAATTACCGCCAACAAAAGTGAAATCAAGGATACCCTTATCTTGAACCGTGCTAAAGAAGGTTGGGTAGTGGTCAGCAGTCAAGGCTACCCTGCTGATGCTGAGAGAATCGAAAAATTCGTGCGCGAGTTTAAGGACATGAAAGTACTCAGGGAACTAAGTGCGCCAAGCGACCAACTGGGGCGGATCGAGCTGATTGATCCGGGAGCCGCATCTGAGAACTCAGCCACTCGTGTCACCCTCCAAGACAAGGAGGGCAAGGCCCTGCATACCCTCCATCTGGGCAAGGAGCTTTCTGCCCCCGGTTCAGACAATCAAAATTCCCCCATGGGAGGGGGTGGCGGGTTTCCTGACCGGCGCTTTGTGATGATCGACAGCGATCGAAGCAAGATCACCGTGGTCGACCAAACCTTTAGCAACGCCAGCACTACGCCCAGTGATTGGTTGAACAAGGATTTTATCCAGGTGGAGAAGCCTAATAGTATTGAAGTAATATACCCTGGCGAAGGTTCTACTAATTCGTGGAAAATCACTAAATCCAGTGACGTCTCCGAATGGGAACTGGAAGGGAAGACTCCTGAAGGCAAAATTTTGGACACCGCAAGTGCCCCATCTTCGCCCTTAAGCTCTCCCTCATTCAACGATCTGGCGACCGACATCGAAAAATTACAGCTGGATGAGAATGCAACCCTAATCAAGATCAAGACCTTTGATGCTCTGAACTATGAAGTGAAGGTTGGCCCAGTCCCTTCAGGCAGCGACCGCATTATTCAAGTGAGCGTTTCTGCCAACCTCCCCAAGGTGCGCACACCTGTAAAAGATGAAAAGCCTGAGGATAAAAAACAACTTGATGAAGAATGGGCCGCCAAACAGAAAACCCTCACCGAAAAACTGGAGAAAGAATCTGGATTTACCAAGCACGCGTACCGAGTTAGTAGTTATACCGTGGATTCCATACTCAAGAAGAGAGAGGAACTGTTGAAAGCCAAGGAGGAGGGCGCTATCAAGCCACCTACCCCAGGTGAGCTCCCGATCCCTTTCCAGCCCCCCCCACCCATACCCAACAAATAAACGCCCTGATTTTTGCCTGATTTTCAGGATTATAAATCATTCCCGATAATTGACATTATGACCCA
>JASLKQ010000150.1 GCA_030747505.1 Verrucomicrobiota bacterium
ACTTCAAAGCTACAGTTATTATTTCGTATCCACAGCGTTTTCACCGGTTATTCGCATAGGGAAAGTTGGCAAAAAGAGCTTACTCTCGATCCAAATCCGACTCGTGATGTTTCAACTGATTCTCTTCAATCAACTGCAGGTGGCCATTTAAATTTCGTAATGAACCGGTGTTGCTGGAAATTACAATTGCCATAATTCCCAAAATCACGAGAACAAAAACCGTGGCCAAGCCACGCTCACTACCCCGTAATTTTTTATTTGGAGAGTTTATCTTCACGGTGCTAGCCCTTTTCCGGGAACCGAAATAAACGAAAATAGAGGACGGGTTAAAGCATCCTCACGAGTCGTCTTTAATTCCAATTCCCAACGCCAGACTGCAGTCTTTCCACGTAACTCTGAAGTCATGGCTGAAGCGGCAACATTCTTGAGCACTAACTCTTCGCTATCCGGATTAAGTCGGTCCTGTCGGTAGATTTTTCCCTCGCGAAAGACATACCAGATGGTCTTTGAGGTCTTCACGATTTTAACGGAGGTTATCTTTATTACCTTTGGTTCAACCCGTACGGACGAGGTAATTTCTGTGGCAGATTCCTCATCAACACCTTCCCCTTGATCCACGAGAACAACTTCTTCATCCGAACGGGACATATCCACTGTATGAGATTCCACAACAGGAAGGCTGACTGCCTCACGGATATCCTGACGCCACCGCTCTCCCGCCTTGGTAACCCGAATGATCTCATAAGCATTATTCTGCAATGCACCAACTCCTCGTGAACTAGCGGTCACTGCACGGTAGGCAAAGGCCAGAAACCCAACGAAGAGTATTATGTAAGCCAACATCTCCACAATTGTGAAGCCGCGTTGGCCTCTGGAGAACTTCCTTGTTCCTGAAAGCCTCATGGCAAATCAACCTCCCTCACAATGTGAATTGACTGGTATCTCTCTTCCTTCGACTTCCATTCCAAGCGCATTTTTTGCTCCTGCAAGGTCAACCGCAACTCTCCCGCGGGTAAGTTAGTAGCTGAATGGGCGGTGGTGGCATAAACTTGGGTTCCCATTTTGAATTCCTTCCAATACCCGGCCCTCAAGACCTCCATTTCCCCATCCACAATTTCCATTGCCACGGCTTTGTAATAATATTTACGGCACGCTTGCTGATCCTTTATCAACACAAGGGTCAGAGACACAAACACAACGCTCAGGACTAGCATCGCACCGATCAATTCAGCCAAAAGTGCCGAGCCGCGCTCCTTTCTCTGCCCTTTTTTTATGATCACCATGCCAACTTCTCCATCATTACAATCAACGGAAGGAACATCCCAATCATTATAGAACCCACTATCAGCCCCAAGAAAAATAATACGGATGTCTGCATCACCGCGACATAAGTTTGCTGCTGCCGGTCTGCCCGAGCTGACAGGGATTCGTGCCAACCGGCCAACGCATCAACGAAATTGAATTCGGTTTGCAGGGCATTGGTCAGACGCCATTGAAATTCCTTTGAGTCATCCATTAACTGGACTGCCTTGACCATTCCCGTGCCGGACCGAACTGCGGCGATGGCTTTTTGCGCCCGTTGTTTGATCACGCCATTGGCAGTGCTTTCTGCTGCCAACTCAAGGGCTTTTTCTTCAGAAATTCCTGAATCAAGCAGGATTGCCAACATGTGAGAAAAATCACGCTGTAAACGTTTCCGGCACCAGGGGATAAGGTATCTAACCCCATCAACCCAGCCCATTTGATCACAAAAAAAAATTACGCAAAGTCCGATACATGATCCCACAGCAAGGCCGGTCGCAGTAAATCCAAAACCAATGAAAGGATCCCAATCCCGTAACAATAATGATAACAAAAAACCTGCAGAAAGAACCAGCACCCAACATCTAACCAATACGACCATTTGATCCTTTAATGGTGGCCCTGAAATACGCCGTATCAAACTTGCACAGATAAGGAAGCCAACCACAGCCAAGGACGGTAATGCAAAATACTTGGCGGCTTCAGAGATCGATATAACCCACATGGTGAAAGCAGGTAAAGCTTCGCCCTCACCCAGCATGTCAGCAAAAATCCACTTAAACTTGGGGATGACATAAGTCATAAGAATCCCCACGATCACTGTGGCAGCGGCAAATACCGCAACTAGATATTCCGCATCCGGGTGAGGCTGCTCGCCTCCCTTTTCACGGAGCCCCTCCCTGGCCACGGGCAAGATCGTGCTCATCCTGCCACTCTCATGGCCCACCTTCAGGGTGGCCACAGTCCGTGCTGGCAAGCATCCAGACTCCTTGTCCAGTGCCTCAGGCAAAGTTAGACCTGATTCAATATGCCGAGCTACCTGATCATACTGCCCCCCAAAGGACTGGTTACCCCTCTTTGAAAATTCGGTGATGGTTTGTTCAATACTTTGCCCCGACTTCTCAGCCAAGACCAACATCTCCAAAAATAACCGGGTCCGTTCCCGGTAATCAAACCCTCCGGAAAATGCATATTGGCAGAGGGTCACTGAAATTGCCATCAAACCCAGAAGCGCCAAAATCGAGCCGGGCATTCCCAATAACAGAACCAAAGCCTTCGAGACACCTTTGGAATCCAAACTGCCAGCAAAAAAAAGCAGAAGACAACCGGCAAAAAAAAGAGCCATGGAATAAAAAAACACGCGCATATTAATTATGGCCCCATATGTTCCATCATGGTGGTGAGTGCCAGAATGAGCGGAAAGAACTGTAATGCTGCGATTAGCCCCAAGGTACAAATCGCCATGGGCACAACTCCCTGAAGGAACATTCGGACCCGTTGTTTCTCTCGATCATAATAGAGTTCAGCGGTGCGCTCAAAACCCCTCACCAATTTCTCCTCGTCGGTGCCTAGCATCCATATGAATTCTAACGGAAACACCTTGCCAGGCTGAAAAATCTCTCTGAGTTTTCCCTGACCAGATGCCATACGCTCATGCCACTGGGCTAATTCTTCTCCCGCAAGGTTGTCTTTTTCCATCTGCTGCACCATTTGCAGTGACTCATCCAGGGTACACCCCCCACGGAGCATAATGTTCATGCACGAGGCAATCTGCGAAAGACTGGCTTCCCGAAAACCCGGCAATTTCCACCGAAGATAGCGGCGAATATTTCCTGAACCCAAACAAACAATAAAACAGACCACCAGAAGGACCATCAGGATAACCGGCGACCATAACATGATCAATGAAGAGGAACTGTTGAGAATGGAGCTAACCAGTGCGCTCAATTCCTGATCATTAAAAAACATATCGGCGACGAGGTTCTGGTTCACATAGGCCACAAATAGTGTCAGGGCGAGCATGACCCCCAGAGTAATGGCCGGATAAACCAGCAACCCCTTGAGGCGTGTCTGCAGATTGTTTACCCGCGAATAATAATCGGCCAGCATGGTCAATACTGCGGGCAAATTATTGCTTTTGGCCCCCACCTTGATCATCTTGACGTAAAAATCAGGCAGCTTCCGGCGGTCCAATGCCTCCCCAAGGGAAGCCCCTTTGGATAAATCCTTTTCCAGAGCCTGTAATTCAGTTCGCAGTTCCCCTCGGTTCATGGTGGAACAGAGTTGATGCAGGCTACCTTCCAAAGGCATTCCACTCTTGAGCATGTCAGCCAACTGACGGTTAGCGAAGGTCAGTTCGTCCAGATTCACGAGCCGATGGCCCTTTCAACTTCGGCCTGATCGGTAACGCCTTCAGTCACCAGTGTACGCGCAAAATCCCGCATGGATACTGAGGGCTTTAATTCAGTCGGTCCACTCTTGCCAATCCGATCCCGGATTTTATCATCAAGCCTAGCCCATTCCATTATCGGGACCCGATCCTTATAACCTGAATCCAGGCAATCACCACAACCTTGCCCCTCGCAATTCCTGCAAAGACGCCGGACAAGTCTTTGGTTGGCCACCAATGCCAATGAAGAAAGAACTGCGTAGTTATCCGGACACATGAGCATCAGCCGCTCCAGCACTCCCTGGCAGGAACCGGCATGAAGCGTGGAGATCACCAGATGCCCGGTCAGGGCGGCGCGAATGGCAATCTGCGCGGTCTCATCATCACGCACCTCACCAATAACCAACACCTGCGGATCCTGCCGCATCAAATGCCGGGCAGCCTTGGAAAAAGTAAGCCCACGTGGCTCATTCACCTCGGTCTGCATTACTCCTTTAACCACCTGTTCAACGGGATCCTCAACGGTGATAATGTGTTTACCTCCCTGTTCAACCAAATGACGCAGGCCAGCATAAATGGTCGTGGTTTTTCCGCTACCGGCCGGACCGGTCAAAAGAAGTAGTCCTGATTTTAATGTAAGAAATTCTTCCAGAGCCTTTCGCGCTTCATCCGGAAAAGCCAATGACTCCATGCTCTGGATGTCTTCCGGGAAAAAGCGCAGGACAACTTTCTCGCCCGTCACAGTTGGGTAGGTGGAAATCCGGATATCATTTACCGTTCCAATATCGGCCTTTTCAATCCGGCCATCCTGAGGCATGGCATCCTGATAGGTTTTCAACTTGGCCAGATACTTGATCCGGCCGAAGACCCGATCCGAAACCCGTCCTGGCAACGTTTCCACCGGCGACATCAACCCATCCATTCGGAAGGAAACTTGAGCCACATCCTCAAGCATCTGAATATGGACATCACTGGCCCCCACTTTCTCGGCCCGGACCAATAAATCCTGAACCACACCAATCGCTTCATCTTCTGAACCTAGTTGCACCATAGCATAGACTCACCTCTGGCAGGTGGGCTGGCTACCTAAAGTACTCCACCTTAGAGCTTAAAGCAACAAGGCCCTAAACAGTGCAAATCAAGGCTTTACCAACGCTTCCCTGATAGCTTGGAGCATCCGTTTCTCGGCGCCCGGGTGCACCCAGCACCAATCGCCCAAATTGCTGTCTTTTTCCTCCCAATGTTTTCCAGTGGGAATATAGCCGGTGCCCCCCTCACCATAACCTGCCACCCAAACAAAGGAACCGGGGCGCATCTTCTGGGCAGCCAACTGATATTCCACATAACTTTCACCCGGCAGCAGTAACATCTGGGCAACGCCAAAATCCAAAACCGGGATATCCACCGGTTGGGCCCGCTCGCAGCGCTGACGCCAGCTTAATCCCAAGGCTGCCAAACACTGATGCCATGGATTAGCATCCTTCACCAACTTCGCCTCCAAATCCTTTGTTGTGAAACCAGAGTGATTTCTAGGGTTAAGACTTAGCTTGGCATTACGAAATCCGATTTCTTTTACAGGAATACGGCGGGTGGTTCTCCAAGCCTCACCCATCGCCTTGTGTAGTCTAGAAGCCAATACTGCCCGGTTCTTTCTGTCACCGGTGTTATATTTGCCTGCAGTCACATTGCCGCTTGCACCACTAAAGTAAATTTGCAGGCAATCCGGTGTTTCCTTCTGCCGTTGATCTCTGG
>JASLKQ010000151.1 GCA_030747505.1 Verrucomicrobiota bacterium
CTTCACATCGGTCAGTTGATTGGCGGCGAGATTCAGCCCCTCCAACTTCGTAAGCTTCTCCAGACCCTTCGGCACCTCGGTCTGTTGATTGAAAGAGAGCCACAGCGCCTTCAACTTCGTAAGCTTCTCCACCCCCTTCACGTCGGTCAGTTTATTGTCATCGAGATACAGCTCCTCTAACTGCGTGAGCTTCTCCAGACCTTTCACGGAGGTCAGTTTATTGCCGCCGAGAGACAGAAACGTCAACTGCGTGAGATTCTCCAGACCCTTCACATCGGTCAGTTGATTGTCGAGGAGATGAAGATCCGTTAACTGCGTAAGCTTCTCCAGCCCCTTCACATGGGTAAGTTGTTTGTTGACGAGAAACAGTTCCTTCACCTTCTCCAAATCCGCCTTGGTGAGTTCGCCTGTGGGCTTTCCGAGATTATCGCGAATCACTTCCTCAATAACCTTCGCCGATTCCTTCTTGGTTAAAGGCTTCTCATCCGCATCCACCACGGATTGGCCCATCACCACCGCACATATCAAGATGAGTTGCTTCATGGCTTTTCTCATTAGTGTCACCACGGCTCATAACGGTGAGGTTATGGGGATTCCAGTGAAGGAGCCGCCGCCCAACTCAAGGCTGAACTTTCACCGTGGTGACGCTGGAATCCTACGTTTACCCCCTTAGCATGGCAAGGGGGCATTCATCAACTGCCCTCAAGGATTTCCACGGGGAGGAATGAGGGTGGTTACTTCTTGGGATGTTTCCAGAAGGGGTTAAAAGAGCTTCTCCATGCCATTGCGATGCACAGCGCTTCCACGGGTAAATGTCATTCTGAACTGGAATGATAGGTTGGCTACGGCTCTTTTCCCAGCGAGTACAAACGCGATTGCGTACGCAGATACATGACACCGTTGGCGACGGCCGGGGTCGCGAATGTCTTTTCACTCAGTTCCATGCGGGCCAATACTTCGAACTTCCGGCTCGCAGCGAGGACCACGATCTGCCCGTGTTTGCTGATGCAATACAAGCGCCCCTTGATCCAAATGGGGGAGCTGTAGTACTCGCCTCCGACGCGTTCCCGCCAATGCTTGTTTCCAGTTGCTGCGTCGACGCAGGTGACTATGCCGCTGTCGGTCCATAGGTAGAGAAGGTCATCCTTGACTACGAAACTGGGAACCAGTGGCACGCCCCTTCTTATGTCGTAGACCAATTCTCCCTTCCGACTACCGGGTTTCTCGGGACGAACCGCGACTAGGCGTTGGCCAGACAGTCCCTTTCCAAAACTTCCAAAAACCAAGTCGCCGAACAACTGTGGTGAGCTGACAGTGCGGTCGTCCCAAATCTTGTCGATTTCCCAACTGATTCGACCACTCTTCAGGTCGACCGCTGTGATGCCATGCGCGGTGCTGGTGAAGACCACCTCCGTCCGGCCACCCGAACGGCGGATGCAGGGTGTCGCATAGCCCGCCAGCTCCGATCTTCGGTCTACTTTCCATCGCGTCTTGCCCGTCTTCCGGTCGAGCGCGATCAAGAAGCTTTTTCCCGGATCCATGTTCGTGCCCTTGGGGAGGTGCCAGGCGAAGCGCCTTGGGTCCATCTGGTCGTTTGCCAAGACCACCAGCCCCTCAGCGAGGATCGGGGAATTCGAAGAGCCGTGCAGCCCCTTGTAGGGCCCTAGTTCCCTCTGCCACATTTTCTCGCCATCCAAACTTAAGGCGGTCACCAGGAGTTGCTCCGGGCTGGACCAGGCAAGGATGACACCGTGCTCGTCCACGCACGGAGTGGCTGAAGTGAAATCATTATCCCGATGCAGGCGATGGCGTTTCACCGGATAATCGCTCCGCCAATTGATCTTCCCACCGGTTGTATTCACACACACGATCGAACGAATAGATTTCTTCCGGTCATTGCAGGTAACAAATAATTTCTCCCTCCAAACTACCGGCGAGCTGCTGCCATCTCCGGGTAGTTTTATAGTCCAGTTGTATTCCTTGGCAGTCCATTTGATTGGAATTGTTTGGGCCCCACTAATGCCCGAGCCATTGGGACCGCGGAAACGTGTCCATTCATTTTTCTCCTCTGCACCACGCATAAAAAACCCCGAGGCAAATAAAGTCACAAAAAAGGTAACGATTAATCTCTTCATTATATTTTGGTTTCCCATGTTTCAGAGCACACTTTTTCCACCTCCTCATGAGTTCCAGCTAACCGCCGCAACCACCACCGCAGGCTCCGTCCATACTATCAGAGTAACTGGCCCTCCGATATTTGCCTTTTGGCAAAAGTAAGGGAAGGAAGGAGCACAATACAAATTATACATTCCAATCCACAAAATACGCCACCACGCTACCGTCCCGAACGCGAATGGCGAGTCTGAAACTGCTTGGGGGTTTTAATCTTTAGGATTTTCGTCGTTGTCTGACGCAGGAGGAGCCTGCTTCGAGGCTTTGTAAGTAAATCTGTAAATAAGGTACGCCAACCCTCCAACAAAGCAAAAGCCAACACAACCAATGGCAAGAATTAATATGATAATACTGTTAATAAATTCAGGAGGAGGTGCCACGCCTAACATGACTCAAAGCTAGCATGCTATTTGACTGCAGTGCGAATTGATAAATTTGTTAGATTCATTGATTCCATTAATGCTCCTGCTTCTGTTTCAGACTGCTGTCTTGCGTGGGAATCCTGCCGGAGGTTAGGGTTGGTGTGTGGTTGATCCTCAAGAGCCTGATATGCTAGCAAACTGGTGTCCAAAGTGTTGCGAGCATAGTGATTACGATACGGTTAAACGACGACGTCGACATCCAAGTACGCCGGGATCGCAGTATATTGAATTTGATGTTTGCAAAAAATGTGGGTCAGAGAATCTTTGGTGTCCCTCTGTGCAAAAAGGAAAACTTGAGAAGAAGGGCTGTCTTGGGATTGTTCTAATAATTGCCGCATCTCTTGTGGTGGCAACTTTATTATCAAATTCAAAACAAGGGACCGATCTCATTTACTTTTTAGCGTCATTATTGCTTATTTCACTATTCGGTGCAGTGTTCTTTTATGTTCCCTCTTATTTTAGATTACAGAAATGGAAGAAATGGGCCAAGGAACGCGGTTGGGAAGAAGAGAAACCTAAAGCGGAGTAGCTCACCCCAACGCTACCGCCCCGAACCCGAATGGCGATACAGAATTGTGCCCCTGCGAATATTACAATCTTGAACGCGCCGGGTGAGGGTTTCACGAGGAATAGTCGAGATGATCGGGGTCTAGGTAGACCATAAGTTTCCAATAAAGAAAAAGAAGTAAGCATACCACGAGCATGGCGCACGCGAAATAAAGCAATCGCTTTCCGAGGGAGGGCTCTTGGGGGCATCTGGAAACATCCTTGATTCTGTCATCATGCTGAGCGCGAGCCTTGATCACACGAATAATTTTGCGGCGAGCTTCCAACTGTTCTTCCACGCCCCCACGTTACCGCCCCGAACCCGAATGGCGAGTCTAGAAACCTCTAATCTAGGTCAATCCCGCGACACCTGAGAATCATGTATGAGTAGCAAGCATTGACTAACAGGCTCCTAGCATTAACCTCAGAGCCATGAAGCAGATTCTCGTGATGATGGCGGCGGTGTTGTTGTTGGGCCAATCCGTCTTGGCGGCGGATGAGTTTCAGGAAAAGGAGCTGACTCTCACTAACTACGCGAAGTGGCGTGATCACGTTCTCCCTAGGAACTGGGAACTTTCTTACCGAAGGCTTCCTTGGCGAACGAGTTTCTGGGGCGCTGTAATTGAGGCACAAGCGAAGGATAAGCCGATCCTGTTTTGGGCGATGAATGGTCACCCCCTAGCCAATACGTGAGGCAATGGTGTTAAAGATCGACAGTTAGTCTGGTCCAAACGCGAAGTACAGAAACTGGCTGCCGAGTTCGTTGTGGTTGCTGATGCATGTGACCGCATGCAGAAAGAACACTGTAAGGATGAAGACGCATTGCTATTTCGAAAATTTGCCAAGCAACGTACAATTAAAAATGGTAATCGAGGAGGCGCACAGGGACACTATGCGGTGACTCCCAGCGGAGAGTTGCTCGCAGCCAGTTCCAGTGCCAACTATAAAGTTCTCGTGGAGATGATGAAACAGGGGTTGGAAAAGTGGGAGACACTTCCTCGTGAAAAGCGGCTATTGCCCAAGTCTCCCGATCCTAAAGCCGCCAATAACTGGCGCAAGAAGGAGAATCTCTATCCCGACGACGGCTTGGTATTACGCGTGATCGCCCGTGACCAGAAACGTGAGCGGTGGCCTGACTCAAACCTGGACTATGCCTGGTTCCGTAAAGATGAGGCACGTACCCTTTTTGCCGATAAACCAAAAAAAGGGGCAAAGCACGATGTTCCGCGCGAGCTGGTGGAGCGCCTGGCTCGCTTTCATTTGCTCGATAATGTTCATGCCCTGAATTACACATTCTTCCCTAAAGAAGCGATTGAGAAGGCGCGATTAACATCCACCGTGGTCCAGATTAATGGCGAGTTAGTGTCGCTCAGATTTGAAGGAGAGACTCGTGCATCACTGGTATCCCCAAAGAAGATCGGCTACGAACCAAAGCTGTTGGGCCGCGCAACGTTCAACCTCAAGGAACAGAAATTTGTCTCCTTCGAGTTGCTGGCAGTCGGACTGCGCTGGGGGTTGGGAAACTGTAACCAACGACACAATCCAACTCCCGCACTGATGGGGATCGTGTTTACACTTGCCGGGGATAGCCAAGCTGAACGCATTCCTCCTGCATTTTTGTCTCGGTACGGCTGGTAGTGTGCCTCTAGTCAAAAAATTCCTTTTGGGGGTTTTTCGGTGGGCAGCGCAAGGATAAAGTGATCCTTGGAAATATCGTCAAACCTGAAAAGTAAGCCGCAAACTAATGGAACTGAGTTCTCGTGAATAAGCCATATCATTCATAAATACGGATTAAATGGCTAACGCTGGTTTCAACTTTGACAATACTTACCTTCACTTACCAAAAGTGTTCTACACAAAGCTCGTGCCGGTGCCGGTACCCAATCCGGAAATGGTCATATTGAACATGTCGCTTGCCTCTGAAATGGGCTTGAACTTTTCTCACTTAAGCGAGAATGAACAAGCCATACTGTTTTCCGGCAACCAAATGTTGGGGGAAACAGAATCATTTGCTCAAGCTTATGCGGGACATCAATTTGGCCACTTTACTATGCTGGGAGATGGGCGCGCGATTGTCTGGGGGGAACATATCACCCCTTCAGGCCGACGCCTTGACCTCCAATTTAAGGGGTCAGGACCGACTCCCTATTCGCGTGGTGGAGACGGACGCGCTGCAATAGGACCAATGCTGCGTGAATATATTATCAGCGAAGCTATGCACGCACTCAATATTCCTACC
>JASLKQ010000152.1 GCA_030747505.1 Verrucomicrobiota bacterium
CACTTGGCCGCTGGTACAGATGTGAATGCGAAAGGTGTTGCGTCGACCCCTTTGCATATGGGGGTTATCGGAGGCCACAAGGAAATCGTTGAACTACTCATCGCCGAAGGCGCTGATGTAAACGTGAAGGATGATAAGTATGGAATGACTCCTTTGCTTAATGCGGCTAGTGGAGGTCACAAGGAAATCGCCGAACTGCTTATTGCCGAAGGTGCGGATGTGAATGCCAAAGTTGCTTTAGGGACACCGCTTGATGCTGCTAATGAAACCAACCACCCCGAAATCGCCGACCTCCTCCGCAAACACGGCGGCAAGACGGGTGAAGAATTGAAAGCTGAGGGGAAGTAGCTGCCTCACCTCGGGGGCAACAGTTAAATTGACCCTTTTTCTGACCGCTTGACGGTGAACTGGCATTGGCGTCTCATTGGGGTATGAAGAAATTTTCAAGGATCATGGTGATAATTATAATTCCTTGGGCAATACTCAGTTGAGCGGGAGTAGTAATATGATGCGATCACTAAATCGACGAAATTTTCTTCGCGGGCTTGGGGTTTCTATTGCTCTTCCGGCACTCGAGTCACTGGGAGTCGCCCCGGCTAAATCCGCGGCGGCAAAACGCTTTGTTTGTGTTTCGCCCAATTACGGGATGAATCCCGGAGGGTTTTTCCCTGAGCAGACCGGTGCAAACTATGCGCTGCCAACCCTCCTGAAGCCCTTGGAGAAACATCGCCGTGATCTCACTGTATTCTCCAACTTGGATCATCCCAAGGTCGGCGGTGGACACGGATGTTCCAATACCCTGCTCAACGGTATGGAGCTCAAGGATACCAAAGACAACCCTCAACGGCTATTGTCTCTGGACCAATTTCTTGCCGAGAAGATTGGGCAGCAAACGCGCTTCCCCACTTTAAGGATGGGCTCTGGAGGTATTTCCTGGTCGCGAGCGGGCGTGATCCTGCCCAGTACGGGTAACCCCACACAAATTTTTGCCCGTTTGTTTCTGGATGATAATCCGAAGATCAAGGCCCAAACCCGGGAGCATCTTCGTGAGGATGCCAGTATCCTGGATGTAGTGCGGGAGGACACCCGCAGCCTTAACCCGCGCCTTTCTAAAACCGATCAGTCCAAGCTGGGCGAATACCTTACCGCTATTCGCGAAGTAGAACGTAAATTGCAGCGGAGAGAGAATTGGATTGATGTGCCGAAACCAAAGGCCAGCGATAAAGTCATCAAGGGCGATGATCAGATGGTGGTGGATTTGGCTTACCCCTACAACACGTCGGTGATGTATGATCTGATGATTTTGGCTTTGCAGGCCAATCTGACCAATATCATTACCTTTGGTCATCCGGGCGGAAACCGTTTATTCCCCTTCGATGGGATTACCCTAGGGTATCACTCCCTGAGTCATCATGGAAAGCGCCCGGACCTGCTCAGGCAACTAACCATCATTGAGCTGTATTATGCACAACAGTTCTCCAGGTTTTTGGATCGGCTCAAGGCTGCCAAGGATGCTGAAGGTCGATCGCTCCTTGAATCTACGGTGGTGATGTTTGGTAGCGGGATGGGCAACGCCAGTTCGCACTCCAGTCGTAACCTACCCATCATATTGGCTGGCGGCGGGTTCAAGAGTGGTCAGCATCACCGTTTTGAACGACATGGCCGGGATGGTCGTCCTTTGTGCGATCTTTATGTTTCAATTCTTCAGCATCTCGGGGTGGAAACTGACCGCTTTTCCACGAGCACCGGAAACCTTAATCACTTGCTGACCTGATGAGGTTACGGTTCGTCTATGTCTTGTGCCTGCTGGCGATCTGCGTGCAGGCAGCCGATCAGCCCGACTTGCTCAGGCCTTTTCTCAAGACCTATTGCACCCAGTGTCACGGTCCGGAAAAACAAAAGGGTGATCGGCGCTTTGACAAGCTTACCGGTGATTTCACCCAACTCAAAGAGGCAGAAACGTTTCAGGAAATTCTGGATCAACTCAACCTTGCCGAGATGCCGCCGGAAGGAAAGAAGCAGCCAGCGCCGGCCGAGGTGAGGCGGGCGGTGGAATACCTGACGAAATCTTTATCCCAAGCACGCGTGGCGGCCCGTCAAAACACGGGCAAGGTAGTGCTGCGCAGGTTAAACCGGGTGGAGTATCTAAATACGGTCCGGGACCTGTTCATGCTGAAGATGGTCGACTTTGATCCCACCACCACATTCCCGCCGGATGATCCGTTGGATGGTTTTGACAACGTGGGGGAAGGCTTGGTTGCCTCGGATCATCTGCTTCAGAATTACCTGGAAGCGGCTCGTAAAGTGGCCGACAAGGCAATTCGTCCCGGGCCCCGGCCCGAGATGATTCGCTATAGCATAGGAGGCGAGGCGAAGCCGGATGTTAAGCGGGTTATTCTTAATGGGGCGGGAATAGACAAGGAGGCGCGTCGCGAGGCAGGACGTTTATTTATCAAGTTCCGCCAGCCGTTGGGGTTGCCTCTGCTTGATAAGAAACGCGGGGTGCCGGCCGATGGCGAGTATGTCATCCGTTTCTCTGCTCAGGCTGTTCGGAGAAAGTCCCGCTACAAGGATGAAGATCTGCGTTATAATTCCAAGGAGCCGATGCGGCTTTCGATTTCCATTGATTCCCGCGCATTGGGAGCAACCGCCCACCGGATCATTTGCGAATACGAGATTCCCGATGACAAGATGGTTGAAATTGAACACCGGGTTTGGTTGGAAAAGGGGTTCACCTTTCACGTGCATTGGGCCAATGGACCCAATGGATCATTCAAGCGTATCCTGCGCAAGGTTTTGCCCAAGTATAACAAGGATGCGCTGTATCCCGTGCGTAATCCGCCTGAGATGTACGTGGGTTCAGGGCCTGAACTCCATATTTACACGCTCGGCATTGAGGGTCCTTTTTATGAAGAGTGGCCCTTGCCAGGTTTTGATCGGTTTTTTTCAGACTCGCCCGTGGTTCCCAATGCGGGATATCTGCGCAGCTGCCTGACCCGGCTTGCCAACGCTGCCTTTCGGCGGCCGGTTACCACTCCAGAGATCAAGCCTTACCTTGATCTGGCCGAGCGTTACTTGGAGGAGAACAAGGATTTCTGGGCGGCGGCCCGTTATGGAGTTCGGGCGATACTGACTTCCCCGCGTTTCTTGTACCTTGCTGAAGCGGCTCCTAAACAGGGTGCGGGTAAACTCGATAGTTATGAGTTGGCCTCAAGGTTGTCCTATTTCCTGTGGAGCTCAATGCCTGATGATTCACTGCGCGAAGTGGCAGCTTCAGGTAAACTCAATACCCCGTCAGAATTACGCTCGCAGGTGGAGCGTATGCTTAAAGACCCCAGGGCGAGCTCCTTGAGCGAGAATTTTGTCGGGCAATGGTTGCACCTGCGTAAACTCGGTGAGATGCCGCCTGACCCGGAAAAGAGCAAAGCCTATTACGCCGATAATCTCGAGGAGGCCATGCGCGAGGAAACCCGGCGCTACTTCCAGCATGTACTCTCCAATAATCGCAGTATTCTGGATTTTGTTGATTCAGATTACACTTTCCTCAATGCAGCTCTCGCCCGCCATTACAACATTCCCGGCGTTATACAGGAGGGTTTCAAAAAGGTTTCACTAAAGCCTGAACATCACCGGGGCGGGCTGCTCGGCCACGGCAGTATTTTGACAGCAACCTCAAACGGGGTGGAAACCCAGCCAGTGGTGCGTGGGGTTTGGATCCTGGAAAATTTACTGGGCACACCACCCAATCCTCCACCTCCGGATATCGATCCCATTGAGCCGGACACCCGGGGTGTCACAACGATTCGTGCGCTAATGGAAAAACACCGCAACAATCCGACTTGTTTCGAATGTCACCGTAAGATTGATCCGCTTGGGTTATCGATGGAGCATTATGACTACATAGGAGTCTGGCGTGACCGTTATAACAAGAAGTTACCCATTGATGGTTCCGGGAAAATGCCTGATGGCACCGTCATCAACGGGCCCACGGGTATAAAGCAGTATCTCTCTACTCGTCCGGAACAATTCACCCGCTGCCTAACCGAGAAACTCTTTATCTACGCGATGGGTCGCCGGATCAGTTTTATTGATCGCGATGACATCGACCGGATTGTTGCGGTCATGCCCAGGCATAGCTACGGCCTGCGCGAACTCATCCAGCAGGTGGTGGCCAGCGAACCTTTTCACACAAAATGAGGAAACTACTTCTACTTCTTTTGTTTGCTGGAGTAGCGGGTGCAGCCCAAAAGCCCAATATCATCTTCATCATGGTTGATGATATGGGGCGCGACTGGGTCAGTTGCTATGGGGCCAAGCACCAGACTCCGAATATTAACCGGCTGGCCAAGGAAGGAGTGCGCTACCAGACCGCCTGGTGTACGCCCATCTGTACGCCCACCCGCGTGACCCTGCTTACCGGGCAATACCCCTGTCACCACGGCTGGGTACAGCATTATGATGTGCCGCGCTGGGGTGGGGCAGGGTTACGTGCTGATCGCTTCACAACATTTGCCCGGTTATTGCGTCAAGAGGGCTATGCCACGGCGATCGGGGGCAAGTGGCAGATTAATCATCTGGGCAAGGAACCTGATGCTCTGAAAAAGCATGGGTTTGATGAGCACTGTGTCTGGCCGGGAGTCGAAGAAGGTAAGCCCGAGACCCAGGAACGTTTCTGGAATGGTTTACTAGTCACCAACGGAAAACGCAGCAAGGTTCCATACGGTCCGGACACGATCAACCAATTCCTGATTGATTATATAAAGCGCCACAAGGATGACCCTTTCCTGGTTTATTACCCGATGCTCCTGACCCATGGCCCCCATACCGCTACGCCACTCAATAAAGCCAATGCACCTGAAGGGAAGCCGGCCTTGTACGCAGGCAATGTTACCTACATGGATCATCTGGTTGGTAAACTGGTTGCAGCAGTGGATGAGTTGGGATTGAAGGAGCGCACCTTAATTGTGTTTACTGGGGACAATGGTTCAGCTTCATCAGGCACACTCAATGGAGAACCTTATCCCAAAGGTAAAGGCCGTCAGGCAGACTGGGGGGCACACGTGCCTTTTATTGTCCGGGCTCCGTTTCTTAGTAGGGGCGGGATTATATCGCGAGACCTGATTGATTTTACCGACCTCTACCCAACCTTTCTTGATCTGGCCGGGGTAACTCCACCCAAA
>JASLKQ010000153.1 GCA_030747505.1 Verrucomicrobiota bacterium
GGGGCGAGGCTTAGTTCATTTTGCTTGGCGAGGATGAACTGATCAATGGGATTGCGGGCCCATTTTTTCCCGGCGTCAGTTAGTCCGGGCACGATCGGCCGGCGCAGGGGCTTGAGTGACCAGTGCTCATCCCACGGTGCTCCCTGGGCGATCCATTGGCGCAGCGTCTCTATTTGGCCGGGTGTGAGTTGCTTGCCGCTCTCGGGCGGAGGCATGATTTGCTCCGGATCCCTGCTGGTGATGAATTCCACCATATCCTCCATAATTTCCCGCGTGGAGTTCTCCCGATCCAGCCGCAGCTTGGCCTTGCGTGTCTTGTCATCGGGTCCGTGGCACTGATAACAGTTGGAGGTGAGGATGGGCCGCACATCGCGGTTAAAATCCACCTCTGCTGCCGAGGCGGAAATGGATATTATTCCCGCCAGCATTAGCGCTGTCTTGCGCAAGAACATCGCTATAAGCCTACTCAAGTCGAACCCTCAGTACAAGGAAGGTAATGCACCGTTTTTTGCCGTGCTATCACCCAGGGACAGTAACAGCCAAATATACGATTAAGTTACAGGATAAATGATACTTGGGAGAGTGAAACGAAAAGAAATAAGGTGTCTGCAGGATGTCTGCCGGATAATTAAATAAGGCGCTAAGATGTATATCCTAGAGTCGTTTGCAGCGGCTTACTTTGGTGATGATTTTTTTGCCGTTCTTGACTGTAAATTCACCTTCCATATCCACCACTGAACCAACACAGGCATCCAGTCTCAGGTTATGGACGTTGCCAAAGCTGGGGCGGATCTCCAGTTGTTCCTTGTTGGAGAGTTGTATCAGGTAAAGGTTCAGGTCATCAGCCTTGACGCTAATCTTGAGCATTCCTTTGATCTCTATCTTGTTGCCTGTTTCCTTTATCACTTTCCATGATCCATCATCTACATACCGCGGGGCAAGATTGGCCCTCTCTGAAATCCCGGTGAGCACACCCGTGGAATTACCGTATTGTTGGCGATGGACCCCCATGATTTCCATGAGTTTCAGGTGGAGGTTTCCATTTGGTACATTGGGATATTCCACATAACGGCCCGGCAGGATTTTACCACCACCACCGCCCGCCAAAACCAGCGGCAGATCGCTGACCGAATGATAGTCGCCATGCTTGATGCCTGACCCAAAGAGAATGGCTGAATTATCAAACACTGTGCCATCAGAATCCTTGAGGGACTTGAGCCGATCAATAAACCGGCCAAACTGCTGTATGTACCAGTGGTTTATTTTGTCGTACCCCGACAATCCCGATGAACGATTCCGAGTGCGGACAAAGTGGGAGAGCATATGAAGCTCATCATTAATGCCCAGGAATTCAAAGGTCGAACGACTTTCAGTATGGGCCATCATTAGTGTGCAAACCCGGGTCATGTCCGTCCAGAAGGCCAGTGCCATAAGTTCAAGCATGGCACGGGTGCGTTCTCCAATATTATTGGCCGGAGGTACCGGGCGGATCACTTTTAGTCTCGCTTCACGTGCTGGGTTGTTCTGCGTTTTGAATTTTTCAATGTCCCGCTCCACATCACGTATTGACTGGAGGTATTGTTCCAGTACCTGCCTGTCCTGGTTGCTCGCCTTGCGCGCGATGGCTTCGTAACTGTCCTTAACCTCATCAAGCACACTGGTGGTGCGTTTGCGGAAGTCTCCGTTGTGGAAACCCTTGAAAAGACGGTTGAAAAGAATCTCCGGTTTGTCTTCTACCGGCAAAGGTTTGCCTTCGGCGTCAAAAGAAATGAAGTTCTCTGAAGGATCATTCCCGTCCAGATACATATCGCTTCTGAGAGCCAATGACTTGATCGGAGTTTCACGGCCAACATGGTCTGCTATTATCTGGTCAAAGGAGTGTCTTTGAATAAGGCGCGATTTACGAAGCTGCCCGGTCATGAATGTGATGGTCACGTGCGGGTGACCGCCATTGGCGCGTTGGTCCGTGTCGATATTGCGAAGAATTACGATATCCCTTTTATTCTTTTCCAAGGGACTGAGGAGTTTTGAGAGCGTGAACTCAGTTTCAGTTGCACCGGTGATATCCCATGAGCTTGGGTTAACCCCTGCACCTTTGAACAGGACAGCCGTCCGAAGTGCTTTCTTGGCAGGAGAATTCTTCGCGTAGCTGAGCGCAGGGGACATGATTTCCAGTGACGGCAATGCCAAGGCTGCGCCCACACCACGTAGAAAGGTACGTCTGGGAATAAGATAGGACTCTTTACTCATGGTTAATCCTGTCGGCTCTTAAATTGAGGGCTGCGGATAATACCTCGAATCAGCGTGTTCATTTTAAACTCATTTTGCTCAAGTGCAGCACAAATTCTTTTCACTGTTGGCCGGTCATGTGGGTTGATTTTGCGACCAATCGCATAGGATAACATGCGTTCTACAATATTTCTGACGATCGGCTTCTCGTATTCATTGATTAAAATCTCCTTCATTTGCGCGGGGGTTTGGAACTGGTCCCCATTGGGGAGCTTGCCGGAGACCTTCACGGGGCGCTTGTTCTTGTAGGAGGTGCGCCATTTACCGAAGGGATCATAACTTTCCAAACCCAAACCAATTGGATCGATATACTTATGGCAGCCAATACAAACAGCCTTGCTGGTGTGGACCTTTAAAATGTCGGCAAGGTCGACAAGTCGTTTACCATCTACTTTTTGGCTCTTGCTCAAGGCAGGAACGTTTTCAGGCGCATGCATTTGTCGGCCGATAATTTTATCCAGCAACCAAACGCCACGGCGAATGGGATTTGTCTTTTCCGGCGCTGAAGTTACCCGAAGAATTCCAACAGTAGTAATGATTCCTCCCCGTTGATCATTTCTAATTTTGATGAGGCGCGGCGGCTCATAGAATTTTTCGCGGATACCCTTGGGGCGTTGTCTTCGCCATTTGAAGATATCCTCATACCGTGAGGGTAATGTGGTATTGGATCCCCCGGCACGTACGCCGGTATAATTGCTCTGGTAAATCCAGTCAGAGTCGATGATTTCCAAAATGCTACGATCAGAGCGGATGAGTTCATCGAAGAAAAACAAAACCTCATCATAAACCCCACGGTTCCAGTTTTGATTCCGGTAGAATACCCGGTTGGATACAATTTCGTTAAAGCCCAGCCATTGACCGGCAAAATCCTCGGCAAGTGAAAGTCGCTTGGGTGAATTGAGCAGTCGTTCAATTTGATTTGATAAAACCGCTTCCTTCAGAAGTTCTTCGTTTGCAGCTAAAGTAAAGAGTTCTGCATCAGGCATGCTTGCCCAGAGAAAATAAGACAAACGTGTGGCCAGTTCATAAGCGCTGATGTTGTAGGGGGTATCCTGATCCTTGATGATCTCCATCCGGTAAATGAAAGCCGGCGATAGCAGGGCAGTTTTCATCGCGTGCAAAAGGGAAGGCACAGGGGCCTTGCTCTTTTGCTGTTTTTGATAGGTTTTCCAGACTATGAGCTCATTTTCCTCATTTGGGTAACCGCGCCATGCACGGCGGGTGAAACGCTGCAGGATTTTTTTGGCATCCTTTTCAGTAAGAGCCCTTGGTTCTTCACTGAATCCGAACACCTTGTTCCGGGCTTCGGGGTCCAGCTCAAACTTGCGAAGTGCATATTCAAAAGCTTGGGCATATTCCAGAATTGGCGGTTTGGAGCCGGCCAAATGCGCGGCATCGTTGTGGAAACCTGATTCGCCCGGCATATCGGCCGGTAAAATAGTTTCGAGAGTGGAAGGTAATAGGGCGGGGACCTCCGGGCTGAAAACGTAGGGTTGTTTCAGGGAGATATATAGAAGGTCTTCAAGGGTATTAATGAGTTCATAGCGGCTTAAGCGCCGAAGTGGTGTTGGGCCAATGTGTTCCCTGCCGCTTTTAAGCACATAAGAGAGTTCATACCATTTGGCCAGCTGCGCCTTTTCTGAGTCAGTCAAAGGTTCTTTCTTTTTCGGTGGCATCTCCCCAGTGCGAACCGCTTCATCGACCTTTTCCCAGAGAGCTGCAGTCTTGGCTTCATTCAAATTACTAGCGTCCAATAGTTTTGTGAGATTGATGCCTCCTTTACGTGTTTCAGCGTCATGGCAATCGAGGCAGCGTGAATCCAGAATCTTTGCCACCGACTGAAAATCTGCCGCAGTCGTACTAAGGCCGAATCCTCCTAACAGGATTATATGAGCGAACGATCTCATGAATTGTCCATTCAGAACGAGCTGGATATTAAAGGAAAAATTTTAGTTTCCAATTATCAACTACTGACTGAAGTTTATTTTTTATCAAGTAACTTCATCATCGCTTTCCCCATGCCTTCGCCGATTAGGTAGTACGTCTCGGCATTGCCATTCCAGTGGTAGCCTTGGCGTGAAGGAGATTCTTCTGCCGGGCGAAAGAAATCACGAGTTTCCACGCTGGCTATCGTTCCCTTGAATTCCTTGCGCTTGGCCACTGTATGTTGCGCAGTAATAATGCCCAGCCTGCGATCCACCGATTGTTTACGTCCACCAAATCCGCTCACGCCGATCACAATCGGTAGGTTAGGTGTTTTCCATTCCTTTCGTATATCCTTAATCAGGTTAGCGAGATTTTCCTCATAGGCATTCACGTTATCCATGTTGCCACCGTCATTCCATCCCTGATGCCAGCCAAAGCCAACCACCTCATAACCTTTGCCATCATAGGCCGGGTAATATTTTTTAAGATTCGAGAGAGTTTGGGCTACACCACTCAACATCTCGCGGTAATAGAAGCCAACTTTTGCTTCCACATCCTTCATGGTGGCATTGGGTTCGCGCCGCTGCATGCCGGCCAACATCTTTTCCATCATTGCCTTGGGCGGCATGCCTGAACCGGGAGAACGAAAATCCACCATGATACTTTTCCCACCCCAACAGGTCTTGATCAGAAGCACAGGTTCTTGAATGGCGTCACCCACAATCGTACCAAATCCCAGCTCTGGTCCAATCGTGGTATTGCGTGCACCAAAGCCCGGTCGTAAGCCATCCTGCCTCTCATCATAACGAATCCATACATCCTTGCGGGTAACCCACTCACCTTTCTTGTTTTTAAGATGTGCGAACTTCGCAGCGGTCTTTGGATCCTTCATCAGATATTCCAGTGAACCCTTGCCTTTGGTATGGCTCTTGGGA
>JASLKQ010000154.1 GCA_030747505.1 Verrucomicrobiota bacterium
TTTGCCAACAAAACGCTTGTGTGGCGTTACCGGCTTGTGCGGGCCGGTCAAGGGCAGGTAGAGAAAGAAAGGTTTACCCTGCCCGGCAATGCGCTGGAGAAAATCAGCCGACCGTTTGGCCAACACATCGAGTCCCTCTTCAAATTGCAGATCCGCTGCACGCGGCCCCTGCCGCACATAACCGGGAAACCCCACGGCCGGCTGCTGCACAAGCCTGGCCTTCACGAAGCGATCGTTCTCAATCCACACGTAAGGCGCCATGTCCAGCGAAGCGCTCACGCCAAAGTATTCGTGAAACCCACGCGTGATGGGGCTATCAGCTATGGGCTTGGTGAAATCCACATTACCATCACCATCCCAACGGTCTTTACCCGGCTTAGCTCCCTCACGCCGGAGCATGGTCATTCCAAGATGCCATTTCCCAATGGCTGCAGTATGATAGCCGGCTTTTTGCAGCACCGAGCCCACCGTTGACCGATCCTTTTCAATAAGTGGAGCACTGTAACCACCCAGCACGCCACGCTTCAGCCGTGACCGCCAACAGTAACGTCCGGTGATCACACCGTAACGGGTGGGCGTGCACACGCCCGAAGGACTATGCGCATCGGTAAAGGTCATTCCCTCCTTTGCCAAACGGTTCAGGTGCGGCGTGGGAATTTTTGAATTTGGATTTAATGCCTGCACGTCGCCATAGCCCATGTCATCAGCCAGAATAAAAACGATGTTTGGTTTAGCTGCCTGCAGGACAGTCGCAACCAAAAAAGAAGCAATCAAAAGTGTACGTTTCATGGATCGGGCTAATCCTCCTTGCTTGACCCAAACCACACAAGAAAAACCCACGGCACTATTTAAACTCAATCCAGTTTAGTCCAAGCACCCCCTTGGTCTTGGCAACCACACAAACGTCGGTCAGGCCTTTGGCGTTCCTGAGCTTTGCGGACAATTCAAGAAATTCACCTGCACCAGTAGCTTTCACTTTCACTGACGCCAACAGCCTGCCCTGGGCTGAACCTTCGCGCAGCTCAAACCGGCCAGCCTTGTCCAAACCACCAGCCCTCACAATTACATTACTGATTCCCTTTAGGTTCAGTTCGCGGAAGATAATCGCATCGCCGTCATTAAAATGGCCGATAATACCTTTCTCTCCCTCCACCTGTTCCACATATTGCATCCCATAATTCACATCATAAAGGGCAGCTTTCTTTCGCCGTGAATGAAGAACAATCGTCGATTCACCCCGTAAAGCTGGTGCACCTTCTGCACCGGAATCCGTATACCCGGCAGTCAATACAAGCACTCCTTCATCGACTCGATTCTTTCGTTTAGCCGGAGCTGTGTAAGTCCCGTTCAATCCACGACGCGGAGCACTGGCATTGTTTTTATTTAATGATAATATCCAGCCTACCATCTGCCGCGACTGTTCGATGTTGTGCTGTGGATGAGGCGGCATAGGCAGCTGTCCCCAAACCCCAACTCCACCCTGCAGAACTTTTTGGGCAAGACGCTCCGGTGCTGAAGGATCCGTCTCATATTTCTTCGCGACGAGCTCATAAGAAGGACCCGCAGAAGGTGCGTCTGATATATGGCATGCGAAGCAGGTACTTTTACGCATCAACGCAAGGCCAGGAGTAGAAAGCTCTGCATCGGTATCTGTCAGGTATCTTCGATTTCTAAACTCACCCTGCAGCGAAACAAGATTCCCATCTAGATGGACTGTCTCTTTATCAGAAACCTTCAGTTCATAACTCAGCTTTTCCTTCCAGTCAAAAAACGAGCCATGGACGGGCGACTTGAAACTCACCTGTGGCCTGGCGTTACCCACATGAATTACCTGGCTTGCAGTGTGCTTTGCCCCGTTAGAATCCGCAGCTGTTAAAGCCACGGTATAAGTTCCAGGCTTAGTGAAAACCACCTGTTGCTTTGGCCCCTCCTTGCCATTATTCCATTTATACTTCAATGAATCCCCATCGGGATCGGAAGACCCACCCCCATCCAACATAACTTTGAGAGGATGCTTTCCGGCTGTAACATTAGAAACTATTGCAGCAACTGGCGGACGATTACCTCTACGATATACAATACGTGAAATGCGGCTATCAGAATTCTCCCACCACTTATCTCCGTACTCAATAAGGTACAGCGCGCCGTCCGCACCGAGTTTCATATCAACCGGCCGCCGAAAATTCCAATCCGGTAAAAACGGCTTAACCTCAGGCCCAACACTCCCAAGTTTGCTAACCTGTATCCAGTTACGCATCCACTCATAAATAAAGAGATATCCGTCCAGTTCCTTTGGCAAACGAACAGACGACTGGCTTTTGGGGTCATAATGATAAACAGGACCAGCCATAATGGATCGACCGCCCGTTCCAAGACTGGGAAAATGTTTACTCTTAAGGTTGCCATACCAAATCAAGGCTGGCTGCGCAGACGGCAATTTTTTTATACCTGTATTGTTAGGGGAATGATTCTCTGGAGCATCCGGCCTGAAGGTTGCGACCACCTTATTTTTATCAAAATCATATACTGGATAAGGCTCATTGGGACCGATAAAAAGCGGCCAACCGAAGTTCCCAGCCTTAGGTGCGGCATTAATTTCATCATAGCCCAGTGGATCAATCTCCAATTCAGGGAACACATTCGGTCCAACATCACCGAAATATAAGGTCCCTGTTGTGTCATCAACAGTCATGCGGAAAGGGTTCCTCACGCCCATCGCATAAATCTCCAGACGGCCCTGTTTGGAATCCGTAAATAAATTGCCTTTTGGTATCGTATACCCGCCCTTTTCTTCAGGTTGAATGCGCAGAATCTTGCCGCGCAGGTCCTGAGAGTTGCCTGCCGACCGCATGGCATCCCAACTCTTCTTACCCGGCCGATAATCTATGGGCAATCCGGGCTTCCAGTGACAGTTATCTCCATTGCCAATATACAAATGCCCACGGCCATCCATAAATACCGCACCACCCATATGAAAAATGTGCTCATCATCATATGGCCATTCGAGCAGCACCTCCTCACCTTTCACGTCCATCACGTTGCCTTTCACCACAAAGCGGCTCACACGCATCGTGTCCTGTTTAACCGAGGGGCAATGCAAAGTAAATAGATGGCCGTTCTTGAGGAAATCAGGAGAAACCGCAAACCCAAGCAAACCCACCTCGCCCTTGGCATAAGTGGGCACACGCCCCACAGTCTTGACTGTTCCACTTTTCGCCTCCCACCACTTTACCCCACCGGCAAATTCCACAAACACAATGTCGCCATTGGCCAGCACCTCCAACTGGATTGCATCCCGGCTACTCTTGATAAGAATTTCACGTTCAAATCGGCTAAGATCATATTTTTCGGCGAAGGCTGGAAATACAGTCAAAAACGTAATTAGATAGAGAAGAGTTTGTTTCATCTTTTTTTGAAAAAAATATTTCATATCTTTTGGCTAGAAAACAAGCACGCTATTCCAGTCTTAATGCCTTCTTTAATACCGGTGCGAAAACTTCAGCCTGACGCAGGAAACCCAAATCGTTCGGATGGGAAGCATCGGTGGTTCCCTCAAAGTCATCCCCCAGCAGTGGATCACCTTCCACGTAATAAAGATGCTTCACCCCTGCAGTCTGCAGTTTCTTATACGCCTTGCGCAACGCGGCATGGTTATCGTCATGAAACTTTGATTTGCCCGGCACCAGCCAGGAATTGGGAAAGCGTCGGTCTTCCACCAGGACAATCGGAGTATTGGGCCTGGCCTTGCGCAACTGCTTCACCAGCGGCACGCATCGTTCAGTGACCATCGCGCCGTTCATATTGGGCAAGCAATCAATAATGTAAGCGGCTGCATCCACTTCAATCATGAGCTCCCCCACTTCCTTGTGCATCTTTCCGTTGCCAGAAAACCCGATATTGATCACCGGCATATCAAACCACCTGCCGAGAATCGCCGGGTGCGCAATCCCTGGGCGAGACGCGCAGGCTCCATGGGTAATGGAGGTGCCATAAAATATCAGTGGCTTGGCCTTACGCGGTGCGAGCCCTTCAAACTTTGCGCCTGCAGGCACTCCAACGGCCAAAGATTCAGTTCCATTATAAAGCGGCAAATAAAGCGCATACTCGCGCAGGCCCGGTTTGATTCCGCGCAGTAGCGTAATCTCCATCTCCTGTTTTGAGGGACGGGTAGCAGCCGCCCAGCGCCATTTGCCCTTGCTATCACGCGCATATAAATCCAAGCCACTCACGCCACTGGGCGGCATATGGGGCATACCCAAACGCGAGGAGGTGACCTTCCACTTTGCGTTGATGGTGTCTGCATCGGTCTTGAAGCGCACCATCATCCCCGCACTGTGCCGGCTTAAACCCCAGACCGATTTGGTCACCGTTTTCTCTGCCTTGGCAGGAAACCGGTCAAACCATTTGACCCGTTCCTGATCCCCCCAACCGCGACCTTCCACTCCCCACTGGGTAACATCATGCCATTTGACTTTGTCTTGAGCAAAAGCACTAAAGGTATGGAGAGCAAAAAGAAGAGTAATAATTGATTTCATAATGGAATAGTGATTAAACCCGGGTAATGACGAACAGCCTGACCGCATGGTCACAGATCAGCAACGGCAAAATAGTTTTTTGGTGAGTTTCATAAACTCTGGGCTACACTTCCAACCACACTGATCTTACCCATGAAAATCCGAATGATTATCACTATCTGGGCAATCCTGTTTTTCATTACCCTAAACGCCCAGGAAACACCCAAGCCTTTTGTGGAATATCCTGGTCCCATTGACGCTTATCTCACGCGCATTCAGGAAGGCAAACAGGAGCACGCCTTCAATACCTCCAGCAATTTTAACCAGTGGCAGAAACACGCCCGTGCAGCACTCATTGAACTTATCGGCCTGAAACAAATGGAAAATGACCTGGCTGGATTCAAATCGAAAGTCAGTATCGGTAAGGCAAAGGAAA
>JASLKQ010000155.1 GCA_030747505.1 Verrucomicrobiota bacterium
GCTTCGGCCTCCAACCTGTTCGGTCGCCAGTGCCAAAGCAAAGTATTATCGACATCAACCTTCATGGGGGCACTATCTGCCGTGCCTGCCTGGCGGTACACCGCGCTCTTAAGAATCATTTGATGAATGGGTTTTAACCGCCAACCGCCTTTAATTAGTTGAGTCGCGAGATAATCCAAAAGTTGTGGATGGGTTGGAGGAATTCCTAAGTTCCCAAAATCATTGGGAGTCTTCACTAAGCCTTGTCCAAAATGGTGATGCCACAGCCGGTTTACAATCACCCGCGCCAAAAGTTCTCCCGCGCCATTTTCAGTATCGGTCAACCAATGACCTAATGCAGCCAACTCACTCTCGGCAGAATTCCGCCAATGGGAATCTTGCTTACGCGATAATACCTTAAGGAATCCGGGATCAACTTTTTTTCCGGGTGACTGCCAACTTCCCTTACGCAAGACTCTTGGTTCAGTAATCTCTAATGGAATCCGTTTCTTCGATGCCTGCGGCGCTTCTTTAACCTGATCGAAGAAAGTAGCCGTCAGTTGATAATATTCCTCAGTCGTCATCGGGTCGACCGGATGATCATGGCAACGCGCACAGCCAAAGCTGATGCCGAGGAAAGCTTTGCCAGTGGTGGCCACCATGTCATCCAACCGATGGAATTGCTTGTCATTCGGGTTGGCATTATCCTGCAGCCGAGGGCCCAGTTGTATGAACTGCCCCAGCTCGTTGTGTTTATTGTCGGGTACAAAGTGCATCCGCACAAACGCATCAAAGGGCATATCTTCATTGAGCGCCCTAATCACCGCGTCGCGAAACTTCCATGCATTGACCCGTGGTTTATCGTTGTTCACCGTAAGATGACCTGTGCTCTCGCCAAAGCGCACGACATCAAGCCAGTGGCGCCCCCAGCGCTCACCAAAGCGTGGACTGGTCAATAGCCCATCTACGAGCCGCTCATAGGCTTGAGGTTTCTGATCATCCATGAACTGCCTAATCTCGGGCACGGTCGGCGGTAGCCCGGTCAGATCAAATGTCACGCGCCGAATCAAGGTATACGGGTCTGCCTCAGGCTGGGGCTTTAGATTTTTGGTGGCCAACTTGGAAAGGATGAAGAGATCAATAGGGGTGCGGACCCATGAATCTCCCTTCTTTTGAGGCAATACCGGCGCAGTCAATCGCTCCAAACTCCACAACTTTGGCTTTTCCTCCGATGCTGCCGTGAAGGGAATACAATAAAGGAGCAAAAAAAGATTGCTGATTATCAAGCCCTTCATCACGACCCCAGTTTGCAGACTTGACCCCGCCCCGTCCATCTCCAGTTTGTTTTTCAACCTTTCCATTCACAGGCTTGACCCCGCTGCCGCGACAGGCATCATCACCTCACCTCATTTTACCATGAAATATACCCTTATTTTTTCCCTTTTAGTTGCCTTTAATGTTCAGGCCGACTGGACCGTCAAGTCCGCCCCCAACCCCAAGGCCCCTGGTAAAGGTCTGGCAGTCGCCCACGGCGGCAAGCCGGTCGCCCACTTTGTCTTTGGAGAAGGCCAGAAGAAGCCCTTCCTGCACATCTACGGCACAAAGGGAGAACTACTCACCAACCCCGGTGCTGGGCCTGATGGTAAGGACTTTGGCCGTTATCCACACCACCGCGGGATCTATATCGGTTGGCGCGTAATTTCCGGTGGAAAACAATATGACCTTTGGCACATTCACAAGGGCGAAATCATGCGTGTAAAGGAAATCAAAAGTGCGGAAGCCTCCAAGGCCGGGGTGAAGATCGTCGCAGATATCGAATGGCGCACCGGCAAGGTGGGCAACAGTGATGATTTACTAATAGCTGAAACCCGCAGCCTCCTCATCTCCAAGGAAGGCAACACCACTCAAGTTGATTTCCATACCGAACTAACCGCTGACCGTAATCTGACACTGGGTGGGGATTTGCAGCATGCGGGTTGCCATTTCCGAGCCCACACCGAGGTAGCCAATAAATCAACCAAGTATACCAGCTACCTGTGGGAACCGGAGGGCAAAAAGGCCGGCAATGGTAAGATTCTGAGCAAGGAATGGAAATGGAATCGGCTCCAGTTCCCGATTGGCGGTAATTGGTATAGTGCCACCCAGTTTAATTCCCCGCATCAACCGGTAGAGGAACTCTCCTGGCGTGATTATGGCCGGTTCGGTTTCTTCTTCAAAAAGGCCCTGAAGAAGGGGCAGGTACAGAAGCTCGACTACCGATTCCACATTGCCCCGAGCGAAGCGCCTCAACTGGAAAGTGAACCGCCGCGGGTTTCCAAGGAACAGGAAAAAACCTGGCGTGCCACTGCCCAAAGTGCATACAAAGCCTTTGTGAATGACCTGAAGTAAACTTAAAATTCATTCGTCCAATTTAAACCAAAACTTGATATGATAAAGAACCTGATTCCCGCTCTCGCCCTCCTCAGCCTCAGTTTCAGTGCCCTGGCAGGCGACTGGACCAACTGGCGTGGACCCAACTACAACGGAGCCACCACGGCCACCGGTCTGCCAGCCAAGTTTTCCAAGACCAAGAATATCGCCTGGAAAACCGCGCTGCCCGGCGCCTCGGCTGCCACACCAATTATTTCCGGTAACCATGTGTTTCTGACTGCCGCACAGATTGAGGATGCTGGCAGCGGCAAGGGCAAACTGCTGGCTATGTGTCTGGATCGCAAGAGTGGCAAGATTCTCTGGGAACGCAACGCGGGCAGCGGCTACCGACCCAATGGCGATGGTGCCGACTACCGTCTGGATAACCGTACCAATTATGCTTCGCCTTCCCCGGTGACTGACGGAGAGATCGTTGTATTCTTTTTCGGCAACGGCGACCTGCTGGGCTACACCGTAAAAGGCGACCTGATCTGGAGACGTAATATCCAGAAGGATTACGGTAACTTCACCTTCCAATGGACCTTTGCTGCCACACCCACGCTCTATGAAGATAAGCTGTACCTACCCATCCTGCAGCGTGATGAGCAGGTGAAGGGACGGGGCAAGGCCAATAACCCGTCCTACATCCTGGCCATAGACCCCAAAAATGGCAAAACGCTCTGGAAACATGTCCGTCCTTCCGATGCCAACAAGGAATCATTGGAATCTTTCGGCACCATCATTCCGCACAATGGCGAACTCTTGATTGCCGGCGGGGATGTCCTAACCGGTCACGATCCGGAGACCGGCAGGGAGCATTGGCGCTGGGGCACCTGGAATCCCGGTCACCGCGAACAGTGGTGGCGGCTGGTTCCCTCGCCGGTAGTTGGTGATGGAGTAGTACTGGTGTGTGCTCCAAAAAAACAACCGGTCTATGCGATCACCCCAGGCAAGAACACCAAGCTGGCCTGGAAAAGTGAAGGTCAGATCAGCAATAACAAGGACGTACTTACCAGCGACGTCTGTACGCCGCTCTTTTATGAAGGTAAATTCTTTGTTGTGTACGGAGAAGGCCGAGACAAGACCATGGCCGCCTGCGAACCCAAAACCGGTAAGATTCATTGGACGACCAATCTGGAGAGCCGCAAATTGGTACGCTGCTCCCCCACTGCTGCCGATGGAAAAATCTATGTGCAAAACCATGGTGGCGAAGTCTACGTCATTGAGTCCAGGAGCGGAAAGATTCTCAACCGTACCGAAATGGGTGAAAGCGGTGATGACCAAACCCGGTCAAGTATCGCCATTGCCGGAAAACAGCTCTTCATCCGTACCAACGGCATGATGTACTGTGTGGGTAAATAACCCGGCTTAATACAATTATTCCAACGCCCCGGTTAACGGGGCATTTTTTGTGTCACGCCGTGCCATAATCAATGACTAGTCCTGAACCGGGAACTCTCCAACGGTGACAGTTTTTGGAAGCCCTTGATCCGGCAAAAGGACAAACCTCATGCTATAGCGTTTCCCCAGTAGTTCCCGGCTTCGTTTTACACCCAAAACACACGCAGCGGTAGCGTAAGCGTCACTCTCAAAACAAGTGGGAGCCACCAGTGTGCAACTGCCTATTCCTTCCACGGGCTGTCCGGTTCTGGGATCGAGCAAGTGGCCGTAGCGTTTTCCTTTTTCGATAAAAAAATTCTCGTAGTTCCCTGATGTACTCAAAGCACCACTCCTTAAATACACCGCAATCCGGTTGCCTGTTTTCTGCGGGTCTTCAATAAACACAGTCCAATATTTTTTGTCTGGAGGCAGGCCCATCACCCGCAAGTCTCCTCCTGCCTTGACCATCGCATTCCTAATTCCCGCTTTTTTCAGTGCCTCAATCGCACGGTCCACCGCATAGCCCTTACCAAAACCGCCCGAATCGATCGACATCCCTTTGGTTCCAAACTCCAACCGTTCATTTTTGAGAGCCACCTTCCGGTAGTCCACAAGTTCCAGCACCGGTTTAACTTCATTGGGGCGAGGCAATCGGTACTCTTCTTTTTTGATAAACCCCCAGAGATCGACCAAGGGACGAATGGTCGGATCAAAGGCTCCCTTCGTTTGTTTGGATATCTCAAGAGCCTGATTAATGGCCCGATTTAATTTTGAATTAACCGGGCCGCCTTTATTGGCCTTGGCAAGCTCGCTATCCTGCCGGTGAATACTCAAAAGGTGATCAACTGCGCGAAATTCACTGAAAGCCGCATTGATGGCAGCCTGAGCCTGTTTCGGCTCAGCGAAAATCGTTACTGAAACAAAGGTGCCCAGATGCGGTTGCAACCGCGTAATGGGCTGGAGATCCTCAGTCCTTGGCGGGGCGCTTTGACAAGGCGCCACCAGCCACCAGAGCAGGGCGCAGAACCACATCCCACGTATGACACACGCGCTTGACCCCGCGGGTGATCCCGCGGCAAGAGAGAGTGGCCCCGCTGATATTATGAATGCCATCATTAAGATCTAATTTTGCTGCCGCATTTTTCCCGATAAATTGCT
>JASLKQ010000156.1 GCA_030747505.1 Verrucomicrobiota bacterium
CTCTATGACTCCCTGCAGAAGGCGTACCTGCTCATGGCCACCTTGAGTAACAATAAGACGTTGACTGAATTTAGCTGGATTCTCGAGTGGCCGAAACTCAAGGCGGAGGAGCGTCGTGAAAAATATTCCAAGTACGCCTGCCACGAGTTGAACTTTTTCCTTCACCAGAAGGATCTGGGATTCTTTAACGAGATTGTTAAGCCCTATATTGCCAATAAGAAGGACAAAACTTTCATGGACGAGTGGTTGCTGGGTGCAAACCTTGAAAAGTATCTGGAACCCTTTGCCTTCTCCCAGCTTAATGACGTGGAGAAAATCCTTTTAGCCCGCCGTGGTCCCGCTGAGTTGGAAAAGATGCGCCGCTACATTAAGGATAAGAATGACCTCATTATCCCAAACCCAGAGCGCTACAGCCGCTTGTTTGATGCGGCCATCATGAATTCACAACTCGAAGCAGGGAGAGACAAGTTGGGAATCCAAAGAGGTAGGCAACAGGCCATGAACCGGTTGCAGGACCAACTCATGAGGTTAGGGCAAGCTGGAAACTCACTCCAAGAAGCACAAACAGAGGTCGACGCAGCCATGACTGGTGGCATCGGGGGTGGAGGGTATAATGCTAATACAGCTTCCGGCGCACCGCCCGCACCTCCTCGTCCAGCCATCAAGACGCTATCCCCGTTTGCAGGCGATCGGGCCAATAGCAGAGAGGACGTTGAAAAGGCAAGGAGGGAGTTGAGTAATTTAAAGGGTGATTTAGAGGATAAGCGCGCATTCGGAAAATCATCCTTAGGCGAAAAGGAAAGAGAAGCCCAATATGAGCAGCAATTTAAGGGCAGAAATAATTTCTTTGCGGAAACTTCAATGAAGCGCCAAGTGGTTCGTCAATTATTCCGCAAGCTGCCCGCCGCCAAGGAATGGGCTGAGAACAATTATTACAAGCTCACTATCGCCCAGCAGAATGCCGATCTCATGCGGGTTAATGCCTTCTGGAATGACTACGCAGCCAGCCCTGCCAACCAGCCATTCTTCAGTGGTAATTTTATTTATGCCACCAGCAACTTTGCCGAGATGATGTTTGCTCTGGCGGTAATAGATCTGCCTTTTGAGGAGCCCAAGCATATGGCCGAAACCAAGGATCGTTCCTTCCAGCTTACTGCGGGTGAACACATGGTGGTTTGCCACCAGGAAATCCTGCCCAGTGAGCCGGTGAAGAAGGGTACGAAGATTTTGCTGAGCCAAAACTTTTTCCGCGCTGATTCGCGTTACCGGCATGTCGGCAACGAACGGCTGGATAACTTTGTGGAGGACGAGTTTCTCAAGCAAATTGCCTACGGCTGTCAGGTGGTAATCACCAACCCGACCTCTTCTCCACAGAAGTTTCAGCTTTTGGTGCAGGTACCCGAAGGCGCTATTCCCCTGCAAAATGGAAACTACTCCAAGGGCCGCTCCACAAAGTTGGAACCTTACTCCACCACCACCTTTGATTATTACTTCTATTTCCCTGAGGCGGGCAAGTACGCCATCTACCCGGTGCAGGTGGCCAATCCCAATGGCCACGTGGCTGCGGCCGATGACTTCAGTTTTCAGGTCGTTAATGAACTGAGCAAGAAAGACAAGAGCTCGTGGGGATGGATTTCGCAGAACGGCACAGAGAAGGACGTGCTCAAGTATTTGCGCGACCACAACCTCAACCGGACCGATCTCAATCTTATTGCCTTCCGCCTGCGTCATGAGGTCGAGGGCGGCGGCGGGCGCGATTTTTATAACCGCGTGATGAAGCTTTTGGATGAACGGTTCACCTACCACCACACCTTATGGAGTTATGCCCTCTACCATCAGGATGAGGAGCGTATGATTGATTATCTTGAGCGTTCGCCAATGGCCGGCCGGGTGGGATTCTACTTTGAGAGCCCAATCCTTTCTGTCGACCCGGTTGAGCGCAAGTGGTATCAGCATCTTGAATACAAGCCCTTGGTTAATGCGCGCGCCCATCAATTGGGCAAGACGCGCAAGATTCTTAATAATGCTTTTTGGAATCAGTACCACGGTCTTCTAGCCACGCTGAAATACCATAAGGAGATTCCCAATAACGATCTCTTGGGGCTCACCTATTATCTGCTTTTGCAGGATCGCGTGGAGGAGGCGATTGCCTTCCACCGACGTGTGTCCGCTGACAAGCTTACCGAGAAACTGCAGCACGATTACCTTGGGCTCTATCTGGCCTTTTACCAGGGCGACTTGAAGAAGGCGCGCCAAATAGCCACTGTCCACGCCGATCATCCGGTCGACAAATGGCGCAACTTGTTCGCTACAGCCAACAGCCAGCTTGATGAAATAGAAGGCAAGGAAGGTGTGCTTGTCGACAAGGAGGACCGGGGCCAGAAGCAGGATCAACTGGCCTCAACCCAGGCCAGTTTCGAATTCAAGGTGGAAGACCGGCAGGTACAGCTTAGCTACCAGAATCTGGAGGACGTTACCGTTAACTATTATCCCATGGATGTGGAGCTGCTCTTTAGCCGTAAACCCTTCATGAAGGAGGATACTGATCACTTCACCTATATTGTACCCAATACTGTTGAGACCGTGGAGTTGCCGGGCAAGAAAACCGCACACACCTTTGTCATCCCTGAAAAGTTCCACAGCAGCAACGTAATGGTGGAGATTGTTGCCAAGGGCATTCGTAAGAGTCAGGCCTACTATGCCAATACGCTGGCCGTGCAGATGGTTGAGAACTACGGGCAGGTGCGTGTGACCGATCAGGCCAAGGGCAAGTCGTTACCCAAGACCTACGTAAAGGTTTATGGGAAACTGGCCAATGGCCAGGTGCGCTTCTACAAGGACGGGTATACCGACCTGCGCGGCCGCTTTGATTACGTGAGCCTGAACACCGGTGAACTGGACACCGTGCAATCCTTTGCCATCCTGATTCTAAATGACGAACACGGCGCCATCATCCGCGAAGCCAAGCCCCCCAAGCAGTAATCTTTGCAGATACGGGATTGTATCTCCGGTTTAAAAACTCACATACCGCTGGTTCGCATGTCCATGGGCTGGGCAATGAGCCACACGCTGAAACAGGAGTATAGTATCATCGTCAGTAGCAGTGGCAGCAGGGCGAGTTTTGCATCGTTATTGATGATGCATAAAAAAACCCGGCATCAGGAAGATGCCGGGTTAATAATTCGATATTGAGAATCAGTTTTTACTTCTTCTTTTTGCCACCCTTGAGCTTGGCCTTCTGGTCGTCGGTCAACAGGGCTGCAAACTGAGTCTTAATTTCCTTATTCAGAGCTTGCATGGCTTTCTTGCACTCGGCCTGCTGGGTTTTTTGGTCAGCAGTAATTGCCAGAGCGGCATTTGCTGCTGCCTGCACCTCTTTACCTTTTTTACCATCAGCTTTGGCTTTTTTGACGGCTTCGGCACGGGCTTTCTTTTGGTCCGCGGTGATGATGCCAGCAGCTTTTTTACGGCACTCAGCCAGTTTTGGACCGAATTCCTTGTTTAACGCATCGAGTTTAGTTTTTTGATCTGCGGTTAGTTCAATGCCCATGGGCACTTTTACCGCTGTGGGGGCTTTTTTCTTCTTTTTATCGGCTGCCATGACCGGGGTCACAAAGGAAACGGCCAGTACACAGGCAGTAAGAATGGTAAGTGTTTTTTTCATAATAAAATCCGCCGGTAAAAAATTAGGCGGTAAGGCGTGAGACTAGAATCGTCCACACTTTATTCAAACCTAATTAGCAGGATCCAGAAATAAGGAATAGACGGTTGAGGACGATGTTTTCTGAGGTATCGTTATTCTCATTCTTTCGGTTGTTGAGTGTGTTTTTTTAGGAATTTGAGAAGCCGGTTTGCGTTTTCCCCGCTGTAAAATACATTCCCGCCATGGCCGGCATCTTCAACAGTGTGAAATTCAACTGACAAGTCAGCTTTTTTGTACCTCGCTACAATGGCCTGGGATTGATCAATTAAAACGGTCTTGTCTCTGGTGCCATGGAAAACCAGCAGAGGGACATCGTCCTTGGTAATATGGTAACATGCCGAAGCCAGCTTCGCTGCCTCGATCATCTCGTGGGCTCCGCCGCCCAGTAAATCATAAACAACCGAGCCCTTTTCGTTGGCCCGTGAGGGCTGAGTTTTGCTTCTTAAAATAAAATCTGTTGGACCGTAATAGTCGATGGCACCCTGTACGGCTGAAGATTGCTTGAGATTGCCGCCGGTTGTTCCCTCCAGTTTTTTGTGGCCGGAGGTGGTGGCCATGAGTGCGGTTAAATGACCGCCCGCACTGGCGCCTGCCACAAAGATTTTATTGGGATCATATCCATACTTGGAGGCGTTGGCGCGCAACCATCGTACGGCTCCCTTGCAGTCATGAAGTTGGGCTGGGAATTTTGCGGTGCTACTGAATCGGTAAGAGATACTGGCCACCCCATAACCGTGCTCTGGGAGCCACGTGATAAAACACTTCTCCTTGCTGCCTTTTCGCCAGCCCCCACCATGAATCCAGATGATCAGGGTCGCGTCTTTTGATTTGGCCGGTAGATATAAATCGAGCTTAAGGCTCTGGTCATTAACTTTTGCAAACTCGATGTCCTTAAGGATTTTACCGGCACTAAAGCTATTGGAAGTGCCCATTAACAGGCACAATAGAATAACATGAATCAGTTTCAGGGAACCTAAACGCATGGCCTTATAAAAGGCTTGTGAGTGCTTTTGAGTCAACTTCTTAGCAAAGGGGAGGCTTGACCCATCTGCTCTGGCACCCGAAAAAAGAGCTTATCACATGAAGGTATACTCCCGATTCCTCTTTCTGGTTCTGGCGATGGTCATTGTACTTCCCTCGCTTTACGGGGCTGAATTCAAGACGCCCGGCGATAAAATGTTTGCGGCCTATTTCAAGGCTGAGAGCGACCGGTTGGCAGCG
>JASLKQ010000157.1:0-4557 GCA_030747505.1 Verrucomicrobiota bacterium
CTAATGGCAGATTGAATTGAAGCCTGGTCAGTAACATTCATGGAAACTGCCTTCGCGCGGCTGGGGCCATACTCCTTTCGCAACGCCTCGGCCTGGTTTTCAGCTTCACCAATATTAATGTCAGCCAAAACCACACAAGCACCTTCCTTGGCCAGGTCTTGGGCAATCCCCAGCCCGAACCCCTGGGCTGCGCCGGTTACGATCATAACCCTGCCTGCTACGCGGCCCTGCGATTTTTCATCCACTGGATCAATCTCAAAGGCACCGATTCCTTCCACGTTAACCGCCTCAACACCGGACTCTGAACCCAACACCTTGGCAGCAGCCTCAATCACAGCTGTCTCATCCATGGATTCTGAAATAGAGAGGGCAACCGCATCACGGTCGGTCGCCTCAACAAAACGAACAACCGGATGCCGCTCGTTTATGCCCAACTGCATCCTCAGTACCGGCGCAATTAAGTTAATCATTTCTTCTGTGTCTGCTACCATAACTCCAATTCCCTTTTATTACTTAACCAAAATATTTTTTAAGGACAACCGCACCTATTCGACTAAAATACTCGATACGTTCATTGGCATCACCCTCTTGCCAATCCACAAAACCCTCTTCCCCGTGCGCCTTCAGAAAAGCGTGCGCTGCCAATACACAAATTCCTTCCTTGAAGATCGCGTCAATCTCCTCTGGAACCGCTTCGCCTCCCACGCAGGCCGGTTTTATCGGTAAGAGATCCAGTGTGTTATGCTCTGTACCCGCCACCACGGCAATGCCGGCTTGACGGATTGCAGAAACATACTCAGCGAGCACCGACGGACTATTGCGAATGGTGATGAGTTCCACCATGGTGTAGTGATTGGCCTTGAGCGTTTCAATTAACCCCTCCAGCGGCGTTTCATATTCACACCGTTTCTTGGATCCATCAGCCAAAACCGGGTAACAAGGAATACCGCCCAGTTCAACGATGAGCTCCTTGGCTTGCGCCAAATTTACGAATGTTTCAGGCACAAAACAGATCTTCCCGGCCTTCATGAGGTTCGAGCGAATTTCGTTCTGGACGCCAACTGCATCTGAAGGATTAGATTGAGGAGGAGAACCAAAAATATCGGTCAACTTTTGTTCCCGCTCATCCTCAGGCACCTTGTCAAAAAAGACCTCCTGAAATGCCTGCGCCAAATGCCGTTCCTGCAGGGTAACGGTATCAGCACTGCATCCATGCCTTTTAACCACCCGCGCAATGACCGCCTGATCATCAAGACCGGTGTCAATACCGTGCTCACTAAAGACACCGCCCATCTTCACAGCCATTTCCTGCATCCGCAGTGTGTCATTGTTGCGGATACCGCTTAACAGTTCATCTGCCCTTGATGAAAGTTCTTCAAACCGGCTGATTCCCTTGCCGCAAATGTAATGACGACCCGGGTTGCCCGGATCATTGATCCGTATATCCTTTTGCTGCAGGTCGGTTTCAAGGGCAATAATCTCGGTGCCAAACAATGGAAAGACATTCTTGTCCCGGGCCGTTTCAGTAAACTTCTGATACACCGAGTAATCGTAATAGTTGCCACAACCCAAAACCTGAACGCCCTGGTCAGCAGCAAGTTCGACAGCCTGCTCAACAGTTTCAAAGGCCGAGAAGTTGGGCGGCAAATGAATATGTGAATTGTAGGTAAGCGATTTGGGCAAGCCGGCACTGCCTGCCTCAGCACTCACCGCATCCACGCTGCCAAGTTCTTTCAGGAAATCTGTTGCCTGTATTTGGGTTTTATCCATGGAGAAAAATTAGCTGTCTACACCCCGTTGCGGTTGCGCCGCAAAAGTTCGCCCGTTGTCGGATTGGTTGTGACCTGATGACCGGGCAGAGGAACAATACGTTCATGAATGGCGTCGAGCATCCAGTTGGCCTGCGGGAAGAAATCCTCCTCCACCTCGGCGCAGGGCGTGATCCAGTTACGTGAACCCACCACCACCGGCGGCGCGTCCAAATAATCGAAAGTGAGCTGGCTTAGATTGGTCGCGATATCCTGCATGACCGACCCGCGCTCACACGCATCAGAGGAAAGCAGGACCTTACCGGTGCGCCGGACTGATTCGGCCAAGGGTTCGTAGTCGAGCGGATTAATGGAGCGACAATCGAACACGTCACAACTCATACCGTAACGTTCCTGTAATTGATCAGCTGCCTCAAGGGCCCGATAAAGAGTAGCTCCTACGGTGATCAGGGTCAGGTCACTGCCTGAACGACGCTTGGCAGGTGGGCCCATGGGCACCTCGTAATAGTCTTGGGGCACCTCGGGCTCAAAAAGTTCACCGATGTCATACAGGCGCTGGCTCTCAAAAAAGACAACCGGATCGCTCCCTGCCAAGGCGGTGTTGAGTAGCCCCTTGGCATCATAAGGTGTAGCGGGAAACACTACTTTCAGACCGGGAATGTGACTAACGACCGCACACCAGTCCTGTGAATGTTGAGCGCCATACTTCGAACCCACTGATACACGCAGTACCACCGGCATTTCCAGGATTCCCGCACTCATACTCTGCCACTTGGCGAGCTGGTTAAATATTTCATCTCCCGCCCGGCCCATGAAGTCGCAGTACATCAACTCAACCAGGGCACGACCGCCTTCCAAGCCATAACCCACAGCAGTCCCCACGATGGCCGCTTCGGAGATAGGCGAATTGAAGAGGCGATGGTAGGGCAAGGATTCGGTGAGACCGCGGTAACAGGCAAAGGCTCCTCCCCAGTCACGGTTTTCCTCACCATAGGCAACAAGGGTGGGATCTTTTTCAAACCGGTGCAAAATGGATTCGAAGATAGCATCGCGATACTGGAACACCTTGTTCTTGGAAACCGGTTTCCCATCCACAATGCCTGCACGCGACTTCTTGGCCAGAGCCTGCACGCGGGGGTTGTCGTCATGTGAGAGCAATAACTCTGGTTCGCGCGATGTATCGTAGCTTTCACGCGGACGATTGGAGAACATGAGATCGCCAATGGTTTCCGAATCGAGGCGGGGTGAAATTTCCAGATCTGTTGCCAGTCGACAGGCCTTGGCCATGGCCGATCGGGTCTTTTCAGCAATAGCCTCAGCCGCCGCATCATCCATCACACCAATGCGTTTCAACTCCGCAGCATAGCTTTCCAGAGGATCAATCGATTGCCAGGATTCGACCTCCTCCTTCACACGATAGGAGGAAGCATCGGAAGGCGAATGACCTGAGAAACGGTAGGTGATGGTCTCCAGGAGCACGGGACCATCGCCCTTTTCCAGGAGCTCGCGCTTGCGACGAATGGCATCCACCACGGCCAGGGGATTGTAGCCATCAACACGCTCAGCATGCATGGCATCAGGACTGACCCCAGCTCCCACCCGGGCAAGGGCGTCAAAGGACATGGTCTCACCTGAAGTCTGGCCTCCCATCCCATAGAAATTATTCATGAAGTTGAAGATGATGGGTAACCCGCCTCGCAGAGATTCATCCCAAAGCTGATCAAACTGCCCCATGCCGGCAAAGTTCATGGCCTCCCAGGTGGGGCCACAACCCATTGAAGCGTCCCCGATATTGGCAATAACCAGGCCTTCCTTACGGTTGACCTTCTTGAAGAGGGCTGAACCGGTGGCAATATCGGCTGAACCGCCCACAATTGCGTTATTGGGATAAACCCCGAATGGAGGGAAGAAGGCATGCATGGACCCCCCCAGACCACGATTGAATCCGGTGGCCCGGGCAAAAATTTCAGCCAGTGAACCGTAAAGCAGAAAGTCACGGGCCAACTCCTTCACGCTACCGGTGCTTTCCTTTTCCACCGCCTTAAGACAATCCCCATCCAGGAATGTCTCCATTACCGACTGCAGATTCTTATCCTCCATCTTGCGAATGGCGGAGGCTCCCTTGGCCAGAATCTCCCCATGCGAACGGTGCGAACCAAACACGTGATCGTCCGGACTCAGCAAAAAGGACTGTCCCACCGCTGCAGCCTCCTGACCGATGGACAGGTGGGCAGGCCCCTTGTGGTCGTACTCGATGCCCTGATAAACGCCCTGGGTCTTGATCTCCTGCAGCATGTTCTCGAATTCACGGATGAGAAACATGTCCTCATAAATTCCCACAAGCGCTTCGGCTCCATAGGCTTCAAGTTCCTCCTCTGCCGTTCCAGCATATTGATTTAGTGGAATCTCAGGACAAACCAGCTTGCCGCTTTCGCGTTCCTTTTGGGGTTCAACTATCTGTGATTTTGGCATGATTAAATAAAGTTATGGTTATGAATTTAACGAACGGCCATGAAGACGTCCTTGATCACTTCGGAAGCGGTGGGGTGCGGGAAAACAATTTCGTCTATCTCTTCCTCGCGTAATTCGGTCTCGAGCATGGTGGCCGCGCCGAAGATCATTTCTGAGCAGGCACCCCCAATCATGTGCACCCCAAGCAGACGTCGCGTGCCCTCCTCGATCACCACCTTGCACAGGCCGCGCTCGCCCGGGTGTTCAGCCAGGTAGCGCGCGTTAACACTCATGGGAATCTTGCCGGTCGTTACCTTCAGACCCCGTTCAGTGGCCT
>JASLKQ010000157.1:4567-4917 GCA_030747505.1 Verrucomicrobiota bacterium
CACCTCAGGACTGGTGTAGACGACTGAGGGAATGGTATCATAACGCATATGATCTTTCCGGCCGGTGATATTGTGGACCACAACTTCGGCCATACGACTGGCCGCGTGGGCCAGTTGCGCCCGACCCGTGACATCGCCTGCTGCCCACACTCCGGGCACGTTGGTGGCACACCGCTCATCCACCTTGATGCCTCCGCGTTCATCATAGTCCACCCGCAAATCATCCAATCCAAGATTTGCAACATTGGGTTTACGGCCTGTGGCGACAAGAATCAGTTCGCCTTGGGCGGTCTGGCTTTCGCCCTTTACAGAAAACTTCACTTCACTCCCTGAAATTTCCTCAACCTTCG
>JASLKQ010000158.1 GCA_030747505.1 Verrucomicrobiota bacterium
GTCATTTATGATCCTTTTCTTGATGAAATGTGGACAGCCAAGAGTGGAGGGAAAGCGAAACTGAACGGTCGGGTAATCAAGGTGAGTGAGACCGATAATCTGGAAAGTTCGGTTGTCTCAATTGGGTTTGCCAAGAGTAAGGCGACATTGAAGAATAATCTGCCGCTTTTTTCCCGCCTTTATCAGCGGGTTCTCAAGGTGCGCCTTATGGGGAGTGCGGCACTGGCAGTTGCGTGGACAGCAGCCGGTCGACTTGATGCCTACCGCGAAAATGGAATCCACTTGTGGGATATTGCCGCTGGGGGACTTATTCTGGAGTGTGCCGGTGGTGAGTTTTGGCGAAAGCCGCTACGGGGGAAATATACCTATGAACTAATAGCCAGTAATGGCCGGTTGCGTAAGCGGATTGAAAAGATGCTTTAAGGGTGGCAAGCCTTCGCAAATGCTCTGAACGGTTTAAGGAATTCCGGGTATTTTTCCCATAACCGTTCCGGGTGGAATTGCATTCCCAGAAGAAAAGGCCGGGTCTTGGCCTCCTCTTCATTTAGTTCGATGGCTTCAATGATTCCATCGCGAGTTTTACCCGTAGCACGAAGCATGGGGGCTATTTCTCCGACTGCCTGGTGATGGGCGCTGTTTACCTTGAGAGTGCGTTTCCTGAATATCCGGTGCATGAGGCTTCCGGAGGTGATGTCGATATCGTGAACGGGCCGGTGTGCCTGATTTTTGCGGCTATGATTAAGTGAGTTGGGGCGTTCCAGTGGGATATCGGTAATCATGCCTCCTCCGAGAGCAACATTGAGCACCTGCGGGCCACGGCAGATGGCTAATAGGGGTTTATTTTGTTTAAGAGCCTGTTCAATCAGGAGGAACTCGGTTAAATCCCGCTGAGGATCAACTCCCCCGGCAGTGGCTCGAATTTTCTTGGGGAGATCTGGGTCGTACAGATCAGGCTGCAGGTCATCTCCACCTGTCAGCATCACTCCATCGGTTCGAGAAACCATATCCCGGATAATTTTTTTGTCGGGTAAATTAGGCATCAAAACCGGTGCGGTTCCGGCTTTGACCAGTGTGCGGGTATACCAATGAGAGAGGCTGGTGGACCAATCCTTGAATTCGGCTCCCTTCTGCTCGTTCATGGTTGATAGCAGGATTGCGGGAAGTTTACTCATGGTTTAGCTTCTGGGTAATGCTCTTTAATCGTGCTGATAAGACGGTCCTCCTCAATTTCAGGAATGAGGTTGCGCTGGATTCGGCGTCGGACTGAATCGAGTAGTTCCATCCAGTCTTCCAAATCAGGGTTATTATAGTCGACCCAGTTATCAAATTTTTGAGCCCGGATTCGAAATAGCCACCGATTGCCTGTTTTGCGTGCGCAAACCTGAATCTTTTCGCCGTCTTCGTTACGGCGTTTCCACCCTATCTCCCCCTTGTTGGCCATGTTACTCGGGTATTTCCACGCTGGCCACAGCGTGGGCAGCCATTCCTTCACCTCGCCCAACAAACCCCATTGTTTCGTTGGTAGTAGCCTTGATGCCGATATCTTTGGGGTTTACGCCCAGTGCACCCGCAATATTGTTTTTCATTGCTGGTATATGTGGTGCAATTTTCGGTGCTTCAGCAATTAGCATTGCATCTATATTAATGAGTCGTCCGTTTTGTTTCTTGATTTGTTTTGCGGCTTCCTCGAGAAAAATTTTACTGGAAGCGTCTTTCCACTGGGGGTCACTGGGAGGGAAGAAGGATCCGATATCTCCTTCGCCCAAGGCCCCGAGTATTGCATCGCATATGGCATGCATTATTACGTCGGCATCGGAATGCCCATCAAGACCGGTTTCATGAGGAATCTCTACTCCTCCCAGAATTAATGGTCTGCCTTCTATTAATTGATGGACATCATAGCCCAAGCCTACGCGGTTCATTGGGTTAAGTGTAAGGGGCTAAAGCTCATCGCTCAATATTTACCATCACGCACTTCAAAATGGGTTGGTTTGCCCAAGCTGCGGCCTTCGGATTTAACCCAGTGCGCGGTCCATTTCAGCATTGTGTCGAGTTTGGTTTCCGGTTCACCAAAGAGTTCAGTGGCCCGGGCAGGGTTGTTGAGCCAGGCCGTGGAAGATTCGGTGCCGGTGAATATTGGTTCGCGTTCGAGCAGTTGCCCCAGTTTCTCGGCTACGGATCGAACCGACTGTGTCCCGGGTGCAGTAAGGTTTAGGATATTGGGTGAGGGTGGGCAGAGCCCTAGGCTTCGTATGATGCGTTCATTGGCATCCCCCTGCCAGATGCAGTTGAAATGGCCCATGCTGAGGTCGATCGGCTGGTCTAGGTAAATCTTTTGAGCAATGTCATGCAGCACTCCGTAGCGGAGATCGATCGCGTAATTGAGCCGCACGAGGGTGAGTGGTGTTTGGTGTTGCGTGGTGTGGTGTTCAAACAAGCGCTCGCGGGCGAGGCAGGCAGCGGCGTATTCGCCGGGCGGATCGAGCGGGCTGTTCTCGGTGGCGCCGCCGCTATCCACAGGGACAAGCGGATACACGCAGCCGGTGGAGAGCGCCACAATGCGGGCGGATCGATAACGATTAGCGGCGTACGAGGGCACGAGAGTGTTCATAGCCCAAGTGAGGCCGGGGTTTGCCTCGGTGCCGAATTTTTGCCCGACGAGGTAGATGACGTTTTCACTATTGGGCAGGTCTGTCCACTGATTGTGATCAAGCAGATCCGCGGTGCGCGTTTGCACGCCGTTGTTTTCCAGCCATTGCCGGGTAGCGGCGTTGGCATACCTGCTAATGGCGATGACCTCCAGTGGGTGGCCGGCTATATCCGCCGCATGCTTGGCTAACACCGCGAGCGTGGGCCCCATTTTTCCACCGGCACCCAGAATTACTAGTGGGCTGGAAATTTGCTTAATGAAACCGCGCAAGGCGTCACTGGGATGGGTAAGTATGGAGTCCAGCTGCGCTTCATCCTTAATGGTCTCAGGCTGCGCATTCATTAAAATGGTCGGAGCGGAGTGATTCGAACACTCGACCTCCTGTTCCCAAAACAGGCGCACTAACCAGGCTGTGCTACGCTCCGAACGCCCGCCTTATACGGCATGATTGCCTAAGGCTCAATGACGAATTGAATTGCGCTTGCCTGTAGCCCCTGTTTTAGTCTGCTTCTTTATGCCATTTAGTAAACTCGGACTTTCCAAGACAACCCTTGAAGGGGTGAAGGCCATGGGCTGGACGGATCCTTCCCCGATCCAGTTACGGGCTATTCCCCTGCTTCTGGAAAGAAGGGATGTGATTGGAAGTGCACAAACCGGTACCGGGAAGACTGGGGCTTTTGCCCTGCCAATCCTATCCAAGTTACCAAAGCCGGATGGTAAGTCACGGGTGCTTATTCTGGAACCTACCCGTGAATTGGCTTCCCAGGTCGAAACGGCCATAAGGGATTACGCGCGGTTTACAGACCATAAAGTGGCGGTGATCTATGGCGGGGTGGGCTATGGAAAACAGGTGGATGCCCTTAAGAATGGCGTGGATATCATAGTAGCTACTCCAGGTCGCCTGTTGGATCACATGCAGCAGGGTGCTGCGAAGCTGGCCAATATTGATTATGTCGTTCTAGATGAGGCTGACCGAATGCTAGACATGGGCTTTCTTCCTGATGTTAAACGTATTTTGGAAAAGTGCCCCAAGAATCGGGTGACAGCACTCTTTAGTGCGACCATTCCGCCCGAAATCGAAACATTGATTTCATGGGCAATGAGGAACCCCGAAACTATTGAGATAGGCATGAGGCGTTCACCGGCTGAGACGGTGAAACACGTGATCTATCCGGTGGCCGAAAAACAGAAGACAGAATTGCTATTTGCGGTCCTTAAGAGTGTTGACTTTGATTCAGCAATTATTTTTTGCCGGACCAAGCATGGTGCTGATCGCGTTGGCAATCAGCTGAAACGGGAGAATCATGCTGTAGCGATATTGCATAGTGACCGAACTCAAAGGGATCGGGAAAAATCACTAAAAGGTTTCCGGGATGGAAAATTTGAGGTGCTGGTTGCCACCGATATTGCCAGCAGGGGTCTGGATATCTCCGGGGTAAGCCATGTGGTAAATTATGATGTGCCACAGCATCCAGAGGATTATGTGCATCGTATCGGGCGTACGGGCCGGGCAGAGGCCAGTGGTGATGCCTTTACGCTGATGGTGGCAGAGGATGTGCAGCATGTGGACGCCATTGAGCGTTTTATCGGGACCAAAATCGAGAGGGCCAAGCTGGATGGGTTTGATTACCGTTATACTACTATTCTGGATGAGAAACGCTTTACCGGAGTCAGCGTAAGGGATCGGAAGATGAAGACAGCACGTATTGGTAAAGGGCAGCACTTTGGTTTTGGCAGTGGACGCAGGCGTCGGCGTTAACTGCGCTTTCGCTTCAGCTCTTTTTGCAGTTTTGCATAAGGCAGTGTATTGATGACATCATCCTCGGTTAACCAGCCTTTGCGGGCAATGTCAGCGCCGATCCGCAGAAAACCCGCATGTTCATTGCGGTGAGCATCGCAGTTAATCACGCATTTCACTCCTCTGTTTTTGGCGTATTGCCAGTGCCGCCAGTCTAGGTCCAGACGGTACGGGTTTGCGTTCAGCTCAATCCACGTGCCGCTCTCAGCACATGCGTCAATCACTGCCATCTGGTTAAGTTTTTGTGGTGCACGTTCTAGCAGAAGGCGCCCCGAAAGATGGCCGAGCATATGCACATTCGGGTTTTCGGCCGCCTTGATAAGGCGCGTGGTATTGTCTTTTTCATCACTTCCCGCCAAATGCATGCTGGCAACAACGACTTCAAGTTGGCTTAAAAGATCATCATCAAAATCGAGTCCCTTCTTTAAAACATCCACTTCGATACCGGAAAGAAGCCGGAATTCCC
>JASLKQ010000159.1 GCA_030747505.1 Verrucomicrobiota bacterium
GGTCAATTGCTGCTGATGCGCGGGGCTGATTTGTCCGGGGGGCAGGGTATTCTTCTCGAGTGCATCAATCAGCGCAGTGGTGGATGACTCATTGCTGAGCAGGGTGTCAATGATTCCTGCGCGCATGGCGGGGCTGTAGGTGCGCCATCTGGTGAGCAGTTGCGTGGCAAGATCGGGGGCATTCAAAGCGCGCAATGACCGCAGGGCCGCTAGCTGAATGGTGGGCGGATAGGTGGCCTGCAGGAGGGAGTGCAGCGCTTGGCGGTCGGCGGCCTGATTTTTGAGGCCGCGACCGAGGATGGCGATGGATTCTACGCGGGCGGGATTCGCACGGGCATGAACGAAAAGATTGTCTGTTTTATCTAACGCGGTCTGCAGTGCAGGCACGGCCTTGGCTCGGAATGCGCTCAGCGATTGACCGCGCACGGCGAGGGCATCGAGTAGACCGGAAAGGATGGTGAGTTCGTCAGCGGTGACCTGTTTGTCAGCGGTGAGTTCGTTGAGAACGGTGGCGAGGGTTTCCTGTTGACCGCCGGTGGTGGCGAGTTGCAGGAGATGATTGGCTAGGTCGGCTGACGGGCGGATTTCCTGCGAGAAGATTTGTTTGAGCATCGCCGCCGCGTGCGGAGCGGCGGAGCTTTTGACCGCAATCTGAATGTCGGCATTGTCGCGATGCTGCACGGCGAGCTGTACGAGGGCTTCACTAATGAGCGGTCCTCTGCCTTCGCCAAGGGTGAAGGCAAGCTGGCGCAGCACACGCGGATCCTTGTCGGCAAGGCATTGTCGCGCGAGGGTTTCGCGCCCTCCCTCGCAAAGACGCACGGCATGCTCGCGCACGGCGGGATGATCATCACGCAGTGCTGCCTTGAGTGTCTCATCCTTCAACACTCCTAAACCAGCCAGTGTGTGTAGGGAATGGATGCGAGTCTGCGGACTGACCTTGGTGTTCGCCTTTGCGAGGGTGGCCATAAAGGAGAGGGGCTGGTGGGTCTTGGGATCCTTGCGCTCGAGCAACAGTCGCTGGGCCTGATCGCGCTGCCAGCCGTTGGGGGAATCCAGCGCGTAGACGAGTTTTTCGCCATTCAGTTTATCGAGTCGCGGAAAAGGCCTCAGCTTGGCTTCCTTGGGGAATACTTTCCAGATTCGGCCGCGGTCGTGGCCGGCACGGAGATCCACGCGGCTTTGCATGGCGGCAGGAATCCATTCGGGATGCTCAATGATGAGCCGGTACATATCGGCGATATACAGTGCACCATCAGGGCCGGTTTGTAGTTGTGTGGGGCGAAACCAGTTGTCAGTGCTGGCAAGGAATTCACGATCTGCTTCGTCCTTGGCGCGTTGACCGCGGAAGCTGATGCCCTCGGGGATGAGCACTTCGCGATGTACAAGGTTATGCACCGGTTCGCTGATGAACACGCTGCTTTCAAAATCTTTGCCAAACAGTCCGTCACGATACGGTTGCGCGCTGCAGGCACTGGTGACGTGACCGTAGGCGCCGGGCATGTTGGGGCGTTCCATGCGCGGGCTGACGGGGAAGAGGCGGTTATTGGAAAACACATTACGTCGCATGCCGGGAGTGGCGAGGTGCGGGTTGCGCGCAAAGTAGTGAATGGGAACGTGGTAATGCCACACCCAGTTCGGGTTGTTGTTGCCGAACCAATTGCCCCAGTCATCGCGCCAGCGGCCAAATTGTGTCTGGCCTGCTACGGTTTCGAACTCGCCGGTGACTTTAAATCGGAAATCGAGTCCGTTGATGTTCATGCGTTTGCCGGTGGCCTTGCTGGTAATCGTGCCGCCGCTGTCGCCGTTGGCGGCGTAGATCCAGTTGTCCAACCCGATCGCAAAACCGTTCATGCGATGCTGCTGGTTGCCCTCGCGAAAACCCGTGAAGAGCACACGCCGGACATCGGCCTTCCCATCGCCTGTGGTGTCCTCAGCATAAAGGATGTCGGGTGCGGCACTAATGAGGACGCCCTTACCCCATGCGAGGACGCCGTTGGGGAAGTTGAGCCCATCAAGGAACAGGGTGGATTTCTCATAGTGTCCATTGCCGTCAGTATCCTCCAGCCAGCGGACTACGCCACCGGGTTTACCGTTGATCCCTGAAGGATAATCACCCATCTCAGCGACCCACAATTTGCCGTCGGTGCCCCAGGCGAAGGCCACCGGATCCTGTACCTGCGGCTCGCTGGCGACGAGCTGCACTTCAAAACCTTCACGCACGCGAAAACACTTTTTGCTTTCCTCTGGCTCCTTTGCCTTGGGTCCACCGAAATCCAGCAACTGCTTGAAGGAGCGCCGGTCAACCACGTCCGGTAAATTTGCAGTGAACTCGTTTTGCCACCAAATGTGGCCGCTATGAATCCATGCGCCGTTGTTCGGGTGTTCGCCACCTCGGGAGATCATCGGTAATGCGTTTGCATCCTCACGCAACCCCTCGGCTACCACATAGCTCCAGCCCGGTCGCCAACCGAGACCGGGGTTTACGCGCGTTTCCCAGAGATAAATGCCCCAGCGGGTTTTGTTGGAAAAGAGGATGTCTTCGAAACCATCGCCATTGAGGTCCACGAAACGGATGCCGGGATCCTTAAGGTCCAGATTGGCGGGCACCACGTGGGCCTGAGGTGTCCAGCGTCCTTTTGCGGCGTCCCATTTATGGATGCGTTTGCCAAGCCACTCGACGATACCGTCGTTGTCCACGTCGCGCAGGATGCCCGTGCGGTTGCTTGCCGGTGTGATGGCAGTCTTGAGCCAAATCTTGTCGCGAAAAGTCCAAACCGTGCCAGCCGGATCGTAAAAGCTGGCCGTTTTGCCTTTATCAAGAATGCCTGCGGCCAAGCCGCGCGGGTCAAAGGGTAGTGGGGTTTCAATCCACGTGCCGCTTTTGGTATCCCAGAAGCGCATAAGTTTCTTGGCAGGAATCAGTACATCCATGAATCCATCATTGTTGGCGTCCAGCAGGCGTACTCCTGCATCGTTACCCCTGGAATTGCGCAGTGAGCCGCCCTGCAACAAATGTTTCTCCAGTCGATCGGCACATTCGCTGAAATTTAGAAACTTCACCTTCTTGCCGTAGATTTTCTGTGCGTAATCGACCAGTTCCACCAACTGCGCACTGCTGCTCCATCCATGCGGATGGAAGACGAGATTCATTACACCCTGTTTTTTTACCGTCACATCCAGCGCACGTTTCCAGTCCTCGAGCATCTGGGGGCTTTGATTGCCGAGAAGGTTTTGAGCCTCCCAATCACTCGGCACCACGCAGGGGAACTCCCAACACAGGCGGTTGATCACAAACGGGTAGGGATAATCCTCAATGGTGCCCACGTACGAACCCATCGTGCGGATGCCCTTGCGATGTTGGGGCGTGGCCTTCCTGGGCAGATACTTGGCAAACCGCTCACCACCATCAGCGTCCAGCACCCACTGCCGTGGCAGCGACTTGTCCTTGGAAGTGGTGATGTTGAATACCGACGTGTCGATCTTCAGGAACCTTCCGTCGTTGCTTGTTTTGTTGAAAATCTCCGCAAAGAACCGTGGGCTGAGGCTGTTCATCGAGTCACAGCATGGCATGCGGTAGGCCACGGGTTTATTGCCCTTGATTTGGCTGAGTAAATCGACACCACCATGGACGACATTAAATGCCTGCTGAAAATTTCCCTTATGCAAAAGCGGGCAGGGGTGGGTAAGCGTGTGCACCTCAATGGAAAGGCCTTCCTTAAGCCATGTTTGAACCTGTTGATTTTCAGGCTGGATACGGTTGGTTAGAATGCTGACCGGGGCACGTCCATCGATCTTCTTTAATCGTTCCAAGATGGGTCTTAAAAAATTCTCATACTTCGGGGCATCACGCATGTCATCAATTCCCAACGTGACAACCGCCTCTACGCCCTTTTCTCCAACCCATTGTGGGGTAATCAGCTTGGGGAAATTCTTGTGAGGGTAAAACGGGCTGGGATCACTCAGATGCAAAAGCCGGTTTCCAGGACTCTTGGGAACATGTGTTTGGGCCAGTGCGGGAACGGCCACGGCAACCAATAAGCCTAGCAGTCGAAAGGGCATGCCCTAGGCTAGGAGGATTGGGCGGGAAGGCCAGTGAAAAAGAAGCGTTTGCCAAAGGGGCAGAGGCCCGTTAGGCAGCGGCATGGATTCCATCAGTGAAATCACCACACGCATCAATGAATTTAGGGATGCCCGTGACTGGAAGCAGTTTCATAATCCCAAGGATATGGCTATTTCGGTGAGTGTTGAGGCGGCGGAGTTAATGGAGCAGTTCCAATGGAAAAATGAAGCCGAATGCGCTGAACAGATCAAAAACAACCGTGAAGCGGTGGCTGATGAAATGGCTGATGTGGCCATTTACCTCTTCGAACTGGCTGATTTAATGAATATGGACCTGGGCAGCGAGATGTTGCGGAAACTGGAAAAGAACGCGGAAAAATATCCGGTCCAAAAGGCAAAGGGGAGTAATAAGAAATATGATGACCTGAATTAGCAAATTGGTGTGTGCTGTTAGCAGGATTAGATGTGTAAATATTTTACGCATTGAGGAGTAATCTCACGCACATCTTTGTGTAAAATTTTACGCATATTTTTCACCCCCATAAAAACAGGGATATCTTAAGGCATCAATCATTGGCATGGGCTATGCTATAGAGGGTATTGAAGAGCGAATAAAACAAGCCTCTAAAAAGTAATAAAAATTATACTGTAAAGAGAGAGGCATGTTACTAAGCGATTCATAAAAA
>JASLKQ010000015.1 GCA_030747505.1 Verrucomicrobiota bacterium
AAATCGTCTGCCAAAAGCTCAGCCGCAGTGGGGGCTGAAGACCGCGTCTCTTCAGATTCGGCTGCAGGTTCCTTCTCGGCTGCAGGTTCCTTCTCGGCTGCAGGTTCCTTCTCGGCTGCAGGTTCCTTCTCGGCTGCAGGTTCCTTCGGATTTATTGTCGAATCTTGTTCTTCTTCAGCCATGATCTTTTCAGAAAATTGAGTGGTTAAGCCTTTTTACTTTGTGCGCCAACCGTCTTCTTCGGACCCTTACGAGTACGCGCATTGGTTTGAGTCCGTTGACCACGCACAGGCAATCCTCGCATATGCCTAAGTCCTCGATAGGTCTTAATATTTTTGTGACGCTTGAGGTCCTCTGTAACCTTTCGCCGTAAATCACCTTCAACAAGGATGACACAATTATCCGTTCGGGTTTGCTCCGGCCTCATCTCGGTGGTCTGGATAGCCTTAGCAATAACCGCCAGTTGATCCTCACTTAAAGTATGAGCACGGGTAGCTGGGTCGATCTTTGCGTTCTCTAGAACCTTGGCAGAGATGGCTGGACCAACCCCATAAAGCGAACGAAGCGCTATGTCGATGCGTTTATTGGCCGGGATATCAATTCCTAAAATACGTGGCATGGTTATCCTTGTCGCTGTTTATGGCGTTTGTTCTTACAAATGACGCGAACGACACCCTTGCGCCGGATAACCCGGCAGTGCTCACACATTTTCTTTACTGAGGCGCGTACCTTCATTGTTCTTTGTCGTTCTGTTTTTTTCTTTCCATAACCCTTCCCTTGGAAAGGTCAAAGGTGCTCACTTCAAGCACCACAATCTCACCCGGCTTCGCATTTACAAGCGATTCACTGGTCGCCCGGGTACTGTGCCCCATTAACTGGTGGCCGTTATCCAGTTCAACCCGCACCAATCGGTGCGACAAAACCTCAACTATTCGGCCATCAACTCGGATGGGCTCGGCCCCGGGCATGTCAAAATTTCTGGTTCTCCCTCGGTAACCGCAATGGTGTGCTCCCAGTGCGCCGAGGGGCGACCATCCCGCGTCACCACGGACCAGCCATCGGACAAAAATTTTACCTTCGGTGTTCCCGCATTGACCATTGGCTCAATTGCCAACGTCATGCCAGGTTTCAACTCCGGAGAATTTCTACCCGTCACGTAATTGGGAATCTGCGGTTCCTCATGAACCATCTCCCCAACACCGTGCCCAACAAACTCACGAACCACTGAAAAACCGTTGTTTTCCACCCGATTCTGCACAGCAGACGAGATATCAACAACCCGGTTTCCCGGTAACGCGCGAGAAATTCCATCATACAGGGCTTGCCGGGTCACTTCAATCAATTTTTGAGTTTCCTCAGGACATTCACCAACGATTACAGTCCGCGCATTATCGCCAATAAACCCATCAACGCGAACACCAACATCAATGCTCACTATGTCACCTTCCACAACTTTCCGTTTCCCGGCCAAGCCATGAACAACTTCCTCGTTCATCGAGATACAAACGTTGCAGGGATATTTCCTACCCTGCACCTCGTACCCGAGAAAGGCACTTTTGCATCCATAATGCCGAATGCGACTGGCAGCATATTCGTCAATCTCGCGGGTAGTCACTCCCGCCTTCACCCATTGACAAGCATCCTGCAGCACATTGGCTGCTATGCGACCCGCTTGCCGCATGGTCGCCATTTGATGCTCATCCTTGATGGGTATCATCCACCGCGTCCTCGCACCTTTTTGCCGCCCTTTAAAAATCCGTCGTAGTGATGCTGAGCCAAATGACTCTCCATCTGTCGCATCGTATCCAACATCACCCCCACCATAATAAGCAGACTCGTACCTCCAAAATACTGAGCAACGGTAAATGGAATTTCAAAATTAATACCCATTACGGTTGGGATTACCGCAATCACCACCAGAAATAACGCACCTGCCAAAGTGAGGCGGCTCATGGCATGATGTAAAAAGTCGCGCGTAGCGTTTCCGGGACGCACTCCCGGGATGTATCCCCCCGCCTTCTTCAAGTCATCCGCTATTTGAGTCTCATTAAACTGAGTTGCCACCCAGAAATACGAGAAAAACAAAATCATTAATGCCTGCATTGCCAGGTTCCAAAATGAACCATAAGCTAAGGCATCTCCCAATCCTTGAAAAAAATCAGCTGCATTGCCGTCGCCCATCGATCTGCCAATAGTACCGAATATCTGGGCAGGAAACATCAAAATAGCTTGGGCAAAAATGATTGGCATCACGCCTGCGTAATTAACGCGAAGCGGAAAATAGGTGGACCCACCCTGCATCATCTTGCGGCCAACCTGTCGCTGGGCATATTGCACCGGAATCTTGCGCATGGCCTGTGTCACGGCGATCACCACTCCGACCACTGTCAAAAGTAAGACCAAAAGCATAACCAGATTAAAGAGATGTTCTCCTTCCCCGCTCGCAGGGAAAAACATGTCCTTAACACCAAGAAAAGCCTGATCAACTCGGGCAATGATTCCCACTGTAATAACCAGAGAAATACCATTGCCAATGCCACGCTCAGAAATCTGCTCACCCAACCACATCAGAAGCACAGTCCCAGTAGTTAGCAGCATCATGGTACGAATTCGATACCACAAACCCGGATCGGCAACCAACTCTCCATCAAAATCACCAAATCCAGGAATATTGCGAGGGTTTTCCCAGCCAACGGACATAACAAAACCCTGTCCCAGACAAAGAAGAACGGTCAGATATCGGCCATACTTAATAATTTGTGTACGGCCCCCTTCCTCACGGGCAAGTTTACTCAAGGAGGGCACTACCGCCGTCATAAGTTGAAGGATAATCGTCGCACTAATATAGGGCATAATGCCCAATGAACCCACCGCACAACGTTCCAAAGCCCCTCCGGTAAACATGCTGTACATGCCCAGAATCCCAGCCCCTCCCCCAGCACCCGAATCCTGCTGTTTCCGGAGCCCCTCAAAGAAAGTCAACAGCTCCTGACCGTCCAACCCTGGAATCGGCGTCATGGCCACCAAGCGACACACGACCAGAAGAGCCAAAGTGAAAAATATCCGACTCCGCAGTTCTCCCACCTTTAGACAATTCTGTAGGGTCTGGAAGTACTGACTGAACATTTAATGTTTATTCAGCGGAGGTAGTATCTTGTTCCGATGGCTCTTGGCGTTCAGATGACGATTTATTAACCTTTAGGGCTTCACAGGAACCGCCTGCTCCTTCAATTGCCTTTTGAGCTGCCCCGCTGAAGGCGTGTACCTTAACATTAAGTTTTTTCTCCAGCTTACCATTACCAAGAATCTTCACCAGAATCCGGCCTCCGCCATTAGCAAGTCCTGCTGCCTTGATAGCCTCGATATCTACTGTTGCACCATCATCAAAATTCTTCTCCAGATCCGAAAGATTAACCGGAACATATTCTGTCCTGAATCTAGCGTTGTTAAACCCACGCTTGGGCAGACGACGAATGTAGGGCATTTGCCCGCCCTCAAACGTAGCGCGAGTACTGCTGCCGGCACGTGACCCCTGCCCTTTGTGACCACGAGTACTCGTTTTCCCACGGCTACTGCCATGCCCACGGCCAACACGTTTGCGACGTGTTTTTGCTCCAGGATTCGGTTTTAAGTCATGTAAGCGCATCTATATATATCCCTCGATTAGAATTTTAACGGCATCACTTGTCACGCCGTAACATTACATCCTCACGACGTCGCAACTGCTGCAAAGCCTGCAGTGCAGCCTTGGCTACATTAGCAGGATTCTTGGAGCCAAGTGACTTACTCAGCACATCGCGTACTCCGGCACTTTCAAGCACTGCTCGAACAATTTTACCGGCAATAATCCCAGTTCCGGGCGAAGCTGGCCGCAATAAAACCCGTGCTCCATCATAAATGGAATATACCTCATGAGGCAAAGTAGCCCCATTCAGAGAAACTGTTACCATGTTACGCCGAGCCACTTCGGTTCCTTTAGTGATACAAGAAATCACCTCGCGAGCCTTACCTGTACCTAATCCCACTTTCCCCTCTTTATCTCCGACAACCACCAAAGCACTAAACCCGAAACGCCGACCGCCTTTTACCACCTTACTGGACCGATTGATATGGATAACCTTTTCAACAATCCCATCATCTTCCTTCTGGTGACCTCGTGGGCCGCGATTGCCCCCACGTCCACGCTGAGCTCCACCACGCTGAGCTCCACCACGCTGAGCTCCACCACGCTGAGCTCCACCACGCTGAGCTCCACCACGCTGAGCCTCATTGGATTCATCAGTTTTTTCACCAGTCGCGCTTGAGGGCGAGCCTTCTTCCACGACCGGAGCTTCTTGAGCTACCGCATCTTGTGTAGGAGTTGCCTCCTGGGTATCTTGCTGTTCTTCTTCTGCCACGGGTATTCGTCTTTCGGTTCTAATTAAAATTTAAGCCCTTCACCGCGTGCGGCATTCGCTAAAACATCCACTTTCCCCCCTTTAACATAGCGCGAGCCACTTCGATCAAATATTACTTCAGTAATTCCAGCCCCTTTGGCAGCCTCAGCTGCGGCCTTACCAATTTGTTCTGCTGCCAACTTATTGGCGGCAAGTTTTTCCCGGTCAGCCTGTGCCTTGTGGCGAGTGGAGGCAGAGGCCAAAGTCTGACCTTTCTCATCATCAATAAATTGCACATATATGTTGCGCTCTGTAAAACGCACACTCATACGAGGGCGCGCAGACGTACCCTTCAGCTTGTTTCGAATACGAAAGCGTCGCTTTTGTTCCTTTTTGCGTTTTACCTCAGGTCTCATCGTTTATAACTCTAGCGATTAAATTACGTAACTTGCTTACCTTGCTTGCGCACAACTTGCTCATCAGAATAACGCACACCCTTACCCTTATAGGGCTCAACCGGGTAGTAGGAACGCACTTCTGCGGCCACCTTTCCCACTACCGCTTTGTCCGCACCCTCAATAGTAATATTGGTATTATTCTCGACACTCACATTGATGCCAGCAGGAATCTCGTGGTTAATCTCATGCGAATACCCCAAATTCAGGTTTAACACTTGGCCTTTTACTGCCGCCTTGAAGCCAACCCCGTGAATTTCCAGCTTCTTCACAAAACCCTTTTCAACGCCAATAACCATATTATTAATCAGAGATCTGGCTAATCCATGCATAGCCTTTGCTCGCTTTTCGTCACTTTCACGAGTTACCAAAACTTGATTGTCCTCAAGCTTGGCCTCGGTGAGCTCCGGTAAATCCAGTTGTAGTTTTCCCTTCGGTCCTTCCACAGAAACCGTACGATTACTGATCGTCACCTTTACAGAATCAGGCACTATCACGGGCATTTTTCCAATTCGAGACATCGCTTTTCCTTTTTACCAGACGTGAGCCAAAACCTCTCCGCCCACCTTCTGCTCGCGAGCTTCTTGTCCGGTAAGAACGCCTTTAGGAGTGCTGAGAATAGCCACCCCAAGTCCTCCCAGAACCCGGGGTATTTCATTCACGCCCACATATTGGCGTAACCCGGGTTTACTTACTCGCTTGATTCCTTCAATCACTCCCTTACGGGACTTTATTTTTAAATTAATCTGCAATTGTTTTTTGGCCTCACCAACTACCGAATAGTCACTAATGAAACCTTCCTGCTTTAGAATTCGAGCTACATTTTCCTTTAGCTTGGAGTGACGAACTAATAGTTGGGGTTTCAACGCCTTATTGGCGTTGCGTATACAGGTCAACATATCTGCTACAGTATCCATTGTATTTACCAGCTAGCTTTAGTTACTCCGGGGATCAGCCCACTCACGGCCGCTTCACGAAAGGCTATGCGTGAAAGGCCAAATTTTCGTATAAAACCATGCCTACGACCAGTCAGCTCGCACCGATTAACCACCCGAACTGGACTTGCATTACGAGGTAAACCAGAAAGGCCCTCGTAATCACCGGCTGCCTTTAATTCCGCTCGTCTCGCCGCGTATTTAACAACGGCACGCTGCTTTTTTTTGTTGCGAGCTATCCACGATTTTTTTGCCATATAAAATATTCCTATTTTTTTGCAAAAGGCAGACCCAATTTAGTGAGCAGATCTTTTGCTTCTTCGTTCGTTTGTGCGGTAGTCACAATGGTGATATCCATACCTTGAGTTCGTTTTACCTTGTCCAATTCAATCTCAGGAAAAATGGACTGATCACTTACCCCCATGGAATAATTTCCGTTACCATCAAAACCTCGGGGACTGATTCCACGAAAATCCCGAATTCTAGGTAGTGCCGTCGTTGTCAGTCGATCGAGAAACTCCCACATCACTTCACGACGAAGAGTAACATGACAACCAATTGCCTGACCGATTCTAAGCTTGAAATTTGAAACAGCTTTTCGCGCCTTATCAATGACGGGTTTACGACCGGTGATTGTGCTCATATCTCTGACTGCATCATCCAAGGCAGACTTCTCCAGAGTCGCATCCACCCCCATGCGGACAACGATTTTTTCCAGAGTTGGCACCTGATGTAAATTTTTATACTGACGCTCACTCTGCAAGGCTGGCTTCACTTGCTCCTGATATTTCGTCTGAAGTCGTGCTTTCATTAGGTGTTAATTATTCGGATTCAATGACTTTAGACTTCTTTGTTTTATCACCTGAGGATTCTGAAGATTTTTGCTCAGGAGCCGGCTTTGCTTTACTTTTTTGACGTTCATCCCAGCGGCTTTGTTTCATGACATTGGACACATGAAGCGTGGGATTGAGATAAAGCTTGGTACCATTTGGAAACTCCTGACTCCGGCGCTGATGCTTGATAATTTTTTCATTGTCATCCAGACCCTCAATCTCAACTTCAACCCGGTCGGTTTCTCTTAATAAACGCATCACCTTCCCGGTTCTCTCAGCATGCTCGCCCGCCAAAATATAAACCTCATCATCCTTGCGAATTCGTTTCTCTTTTTTAGTACTCATTACAAAACCTCCGGAGCGAGGGAGATGATTTTCATAAACTTCTTTTGTTCCCGCAATTCTCGAGCTACCGGGCCGAAAATTCGGGTTCCCCGTGGAGCTCCTTCTTTATCGATTATTACCACAGCGTTGTTATCAAAACGTAGATACGACCCATCTGCCCGACGAATGGCCTTGCGCGTCCGAACAACCACAGCATCGACCACTTCACTTTTTTTCACAGTACCGTCGGGTGCAGCTTCCTTAATATGCGCCTTCACAACGTCGCCAATTTCGCCAAAGCGCTTGGCTTCGCCAAGCACACCAATTATAGCCGCGCGCTTGGCCCCCGTATTATCGGCCACATCACAAACTGAACGTAACTGCAACATATCTTAATAAATTCCTGTTGGCTTAGCTCCCAACCACTTCAACTAGTTCCCAGCGCTTAAGCTTGGAAAGAGGCCTGCATTCCTGAATACGCACAGCATCCCCAACCTTTGCAGAATTCTGCTCGTCGTGCGCATAAAACTTTTTGTAGCGCGTCACCACCTTTTTATAGAGTGGATGACGAACTCGCCTCTTTACCTTAACCACTATGGTCTTATCGGCCTTGTTTGAGACTACCTCACCCTGTCGCTGCTTACGGTGTTTCTCAGTCGCTTCGCTCATAGTTCTTCAAATAATAAATTCACTTGGCCTCGGAAACTTCTCCGGGTTTTCCTGAAACCACTCCTATCCCACTATTCAGCACCGCCTTTCTCTTAGCATTCAAGGCGGTCTCCACGCGGGCGATATCTTTACGCAGCTGCCCTATACGGTGAGATTTCTCCAGAGTCCCGATCGATTTCTGTAGATTCAGATTAAACAGCTCCTGACGGAGCTCTCCACCTTTGACCTGTAGCTCCACCGGGGGCATCTCTTTAATTTCACTCATCTTCATAGCTAGCGCTTGATCAGTCGTGTTTTAATCGGCAATTTTGCCGCCGCCAAGGCCAATGCCTCCTTGGCGAGGGTCTCACTCACTCCAGAAATTTCAAAAAGCATGGTTGCCGGACGCACCACCGCCACCCAGCCTTCAACTGCTGCCTTACCCTTACCCATCCGTACTTCCAAAGGTTTCTTTGTGTATGATTTATGCGGAAAAATCCGAATCCACACTTTACCACGACGTTTCATCTTACGGGTAATTGTTTGCCGACATGCCTCTATTTGACGGGTGGTAATCCAAGCCCTATCCAAGGACTGCAAACCGTATTCACCGAAAGATACGTCCGAGCCTTTCCAGGCGATACCCGCACGGCTACCCCGATGCATTTTACGGTATTTAACTCGAGCTGGAATTTGTTTGGCCATGTTTGCTAGTCTTCTTTATTTACTTTCTACAGCCCCGGTTTCAATGACTTCCTCTGCCCGGTTAGAGGGTTTATCTTCACCTGTACATATCCAGCACTTGATTCCAAGGATACCAGCCTTGGTTGCGGCCTCGGTAAAACCGTAATCAATATTTGCCCGCAATGTATGCAATGGCACACGACCTTCAAGATACTGTTCTACTCGAGCTATTTCCGACCCGTTCAGTCGACCAGCGCAGCGGATACGAATACCTTCAGCTCCGAAATCCATCGCCATCTGCACCGAACGTTTCATAGCCCTACGAAAAGCAATCCGGCGTTCCAACTGTTGAGCCACATTCTCAGCAACTAGTTGAGCATCAATCTCCGGCTTGCGAATTTCCTGTATGTCCACATAAACCTCTTTTCCAGTCATGCGAGATAGACGTTCTTTAATCTTGTCTATCTCAGCACCGCGCCGACCTATCACCACCCCGGGGCGAGCAGTAAGAATCTTGATACGCACTCGCTGTGTCGCTCGTTCAATCAAAATATTGGTAACGGCCGCACCGGATAACTTACTCTTCAATAATCCACGGATAGCCCGATCTTCAGTCAAGTAGCCGGCAAATTCCTTCTTGTCTGCATACCACTTGGAAGACCAGTCTTTGTTGACCGCCAATCGAAGCCCAATCGGATTAGATTTATTTCCCATGATTATTTCTCGTCAGAAAGTGTAATTCGAATGTGGCTGGTGCGCTTGATGATGGGTGAACCGCCTCCTCTGGCCCGTGTCCGCCAACGACGCAGCGGCGTGCCGGCTCCAGCCATAGCCTCCTTGATGACAAGAGAATCTGCAGCCAGTTTATTCTCCGAATCGAGATATTCCTCCAAGCGCACAAGCTCTGCTTTCAAATGGCGGTACTTGCGTTTCAATGTACCCTTGTCGGCGGTCTTTTTATTGTTAATCTTCTCCTTAATTTCAGCTACGCGATTCTGTATGTCCGCCTCATTCCACTCGGCTCTGATATGCTCTGCGTCAGCCATGGCGGTATTCAGGGTCTTGGAGACGAGCTGAGCCGACTTTCTAGGGATGTTTGCCAGCACTGCCTTCGCCCGAGCAACCGGCAACCCCGCAATCTGACGCGTCACCTCTCTTACCTTCTTGGGCGACATTCTCACATTACGACTGATTGAGGTTACTGTCATACCTATCGTACCTCCCGCTTCACGTGTGCCGTATGGCCTTTAAACTGACGAGTCGGAGAGAATTCACCAAGCTTATGCCCCACCATGTTTTCACTCACATAAACGGGTAAAAATGCCTTTCCATTATGCACGTTAAATGTAAGTCCTACGAATTCAGGCATAATGGTACTCCTCCGGGACCAAGTCTTGATTGGCTTAGAAGACCCAGCCTCTTTTGCCTTCATTGCTTTACCCAGCAACTTAGCATCAGTATAGAAACCCTTTTTTATTGAACGTGCCATGTTTGCTTATTTCCGTTTCATTGGTCGACCATCACGCCGAACGAGGATAAATTTGTTTGAGTATTTCTTCTTTGAGCGAGTCTTATATCCCTTGGTAATCACGCCCCATGGAGTCACTGGATGGCCGCCGCCGGAAGTCTTCGCTTCACCACCCCCCATCGGATGATCAACCGGATTCTTCGCCACAGCACGTGTAATCCCCCGGCGACCTCGGTGGCGAGTATTACCCGCCTTGCCAATCACCTGCTTTTCATGATCCGCATTTCCGACCACACCAACTGTGGCCCAACAACTGGCATTTACACGCCGGATTTCACCCGAAGGAAGCTTTATTTGGGCGTAGTCTTCATCGCTCGCCATCACCGTGGCCGAGCTTCCGGCCGCACGAACAATTTGACCGCCTTTACCTTGGGTAAGCTCAATATTGTGTATCGCCGTGCCTGGAGGAATATTGCTTAGTGGCAGTGCATTACCTGGTTCAGGTTCGGCATTTGGCCCGCTATAAATCTTACTACCCACTTCCATTCCCTTGGCCGCAATAACATATCGCTTCTCTTGGTCAGCATATTCCACAAGTGCTATTCGGGCAGAACGAATAGGGTCATACTCTATCGCAATCACCGCACCTTCCACAGTAGCATCAGGCCCGTATTTATCCCTAGCAAAACGACGCCGGAAATCTACATTACGAATTTTTTGTTTCGCCCCACCCCCCAGACCACGCATGGTGATATGCCCATCACTATTGCGTCCCCCAGACTTTTTCTTGATCTTAACCAGAGATTTCTCCGGTTTGTTTTTTGTAATCTCCTCAAAAGTAGAACGCTTGATATAGCGCTGGGATGGAGTCACCGGTTTATAGGAACGGATAGGCATAACAACTACTCCTTACAAGAGCTCGATTTCCCCCTCCTTGAGGGTAATCACTGCTTTTTTCCAAGCGGCAGTACTACCAGCCATCTTGGTCCGGGAACGTTTGGTTTTACCGATCATCCGGGCAGTGTTCACCGAACTCACCTTAACCCCTTTAAACAACTCTTCAACCGCCTTTCTGATCTGATGCTTATTAGCCCGCACATCCACCTGCAACGTATACTTGCGGAGCACCTCTTCTTTCATCCCCTTTGTTTGGCGAAATGCGAAAAGATCCTTCAAGTGCTGTGTTTTCTCTGAGTCATGCAGACCCTTGATGACGGTGAATGAGTTCATTGGTCTTTGGTCGGGTTAAGTCGCGCAGCCACCTTTTCAAGGCCGTCCTTGGAAATAATTATCACATCAGGCTTCAGTACCTCATGGGCATTCAAGCAATCAGCCTCTACCAGTTCCACCAAAGGAATATTACGATACGCCAAGGAAAGGTTACGGTCGGCTTCGCCAGTGACGAGCAGGACCGTACCCTTTGGTGCAAGCGCTTCAATTTGCGCATGCAAATCCTTGGTCTTGAGAGATTCAAGTTTAAGACTATCCACCACAACTACTTCGCCATCCTTGATGCGCTCACTAAGCGCCTTACGCAGGGCAAGTTGACGGGTTTTTGTATTAACCTTTTTGGAATAGTCACGTGGATGAGGGCCATGAACAACACCCCCACCCGTAAAAATATTTGTTCGACGCGAACCTGTCCTGGCTCGCCCAGTCCCTTTTTGGCGCCACGGCTTCTTACCTGTCCCGCTAACTTCACCGCGATCCTTGGTCTTTGCTGTCCCGCTTCGTTGGGCAGCTGCATACGCAACCACCACATCATGGACTGCCTGATTGCCTTTACTGCCATCAATCACCTCAAAACCAACAGCAACCTTTCCAGAAGCACCGCCAGATAGTGTTTTTACCTCAAGTTCCATCATCCATCCTTACTATGTTTTTGCCACCTTGGGACGTTTTTTTGCCTCGCGAATGACCACATAGTCACCCTTGGAACCAGGTATCGCACCTTTAATCAAAAGCACGTTATCCTCCTCACGCACCTGAATGATCTCCAAATTCTGAACTGTGCGGCGTTCCTGCCCCATGTGACCTGGCATCTTCTTGCCAGGAACAACCCAACCGGGAGTCGCACAGGCACCAATACCACCGGGGCGTCGACTGAAACCACCGTGACCATGGCTCGCTGGACCGCCACCGAAGTTCCAACGTTTCATTACACCCTGAAAACCTCGCCCTTTCGTGTCTGCAATGACATCTACATAATCGCCAGCCTCAAATACCGTAACCGGCACGGCATCACCCTCATTCACTTCGACTGAGAAATTTCGAAATTCTTTTATTATTTTTGTCACCGGACTGCCATGCTTCCCAAAGTGTCCCTGTAAAGGCTTGGTCTGACGCTCTGGCTTAGCCTGATCATCATATCCGAGCTGTACTGCATTATAGCCGTCAGATCCCTCGTCGTTTTTGATCTGCACTACATGATTCGGACCGGCATGCACAACTGTAACGCACACAGCATTACCCTGCGCATTATACACGCGTGTCTGCCCCAGTTTTTTACCTATTAAACCGATCATGTCCCTAAAAAATCTTTATGTTAATATCCACTCCAGCGGGCAAATTAAGCTTCTTGAGTTCGTCCACAGTTGCAGGTGTTGGCTCCATTATATCAATGAGGCGCTTATGCGTACGCTGTTCAAAAGTTTCCTGACTCTTTTTGTTAACGTGCGGCGAACGGGTCATGGTGAAACGCTCCCGTCGCGTCGGCAAAGGAATGGGACCTGCAACACGACTACCAGTCCGCTTAACCGTCTCCACGATCTCAGTAGACGAACGGTCCAAAACACGGTGATCAAACCCCTTTAGCCGTATACGAATCTGTTGTCCTGCTGCCATGCTCTTTTTTCCTTACTTCTTGGCCTTATCTAAAATTTCTTCAGAAATTGAGTTGGGAACCTGCTCAAATGTGTCCGGCTCCATCGAATACGAGGCGCGACCACTGGAAAGGGAGCGGATATCAGTGGCATAGCCAAACATCGTCGCCAGTGGAATCTTTGCAGTAATCACAGTACCGGAAGGTTTGGAATCGATTCCTTGAACTTCACCACGACGGCGATTCATATCGCCAATAATATCACCCTGATACTCGTCAGGTGTCGTCGCTTCCACCTTCATCATTGGCTCCAACAGAACGGCCTTGGCCTTACTCACCGCCTCTTTCATCGCCAAAATACCGGACATTTTGAAAGCAATTTCACTCGAGTCCACCTCGTGATAAGAGCCATCAACAATGGCCACCTTAAGGTCAATCATCTCGTATCCAGCCAGTACTCCACCTTGAATCGTTTCCCGGATACCCTTTTCCACTGCTGGAATGAATTCACGGGGAATCACTCCACCTACAATTTTGCTTTCGATCTCGATGCCGGCCCCACGTTCATTGGGTTCGAGAGTAATTGTGGCATCGCCATACTGACCCCGCCCCCCGGACTGCTTCTTGAATAAACCACGACCTTCAGCTGGAGCAGTTATGGTTTCACGATAGGCAATCTGAGGAGCGCCGGCCTGTGCCTCCACCTTAAATTCACGGAAAAGCCGGTCGCGAATAATTTCAAGATGCAACTCTCCCATCCCGGCAATTAAAGTCTGGCCTGTCTCCTGATCAGTAAAACAGTTGAAGGTAGGATCCTCTTCAGCAAGAGCTTGCAAACCTGTTGCCATTTTTTCCTGATCGGCCTTTGTGTCGGGTTCAATCGCCATTGAGATCACTGGCTCAGGGAAAGTCGGTGGCTCAAGGCACACATCTATATCCGGGGAACAAAGCGTATCACCCGTCGTGATATTGCGAATACCTACCAAGGCAGCAATGTCTCCGGCATAAACCGTCTCAACATTCTCCTGCTTGTCAGCTTGGATCATCATGATCCGGTTCACCCGCTCTTTCTTTCGAGTGCGGGGGTTATAAATTGTTTCCCCCTTGCTGATCTGCCCGCTATACACCCGGAAGAACACCAGCTTCCCAGCAAAGGGATCGGTCCAGAGCTTGAAAGCAAGCGAACAAAACTTGCCATTATCATCTGCAGGCAGTTCCGTTACTTTTTCCTGATCATCCGGATCGGCTCCCGATTGTGCCTCTACGTCAAGCGGTGAAGGAAGATAATCCACCACCGCATCGACTAAAGGCTGAACTCCCTTGTTCTTGAAAGCAGATCCGCCCAGAACCGGAACAAAATCACCCGCTATTGTCAGTCGGCGAATAGCCTGTTTGAGAGTCACGGAGTCCACGGGCTGTTCATCCAGCAGCAACTCCATAACCTGGTCATCACGATCGCCCACCGCTTCCACCAATTCGGCTAATGCAGCTTCAGCTTCAGCCTTTAAATCCTCAGGAATATCCTCAACCAAAATCTTGGAACCAAGCTCATCAGAAGGATCGTAGATCAGCGCCTTTTGGTTCACCACATCCAGCACCCCTTTGAGATCTTCTTCAGCCCCAATCGGAATGCCCACCGAGAATGCCGGTGCACCCAAACGGTCCCGCATCTCGGCCACGACACTGGAAAAATCAGCCCCAGTGCGATCCATTTTGTTTACAAAAGCAATACGAGGAACCCCATACTTGGTTGCCTGACGCCAAACAGTCTCAGATTGAGGCTGCACACCGGCAACTCCACAAAATACCGCTACCGCCCCATCCAAAACACGCATGGAACGCTCTACTTCCGCCGTAAAATCAACATGCCCAGGAGTATCGATAATATTTACACGGTGAGCCACCTCAGACCAAAGCTTGGTCGTTCCATCCTCAGCTTGCTTCCAGAAGCAAGTGGTTGCCGCAGAAGTAATGGTAATCCCCCGCTCTCGCTCCTGTTCCATCCAGTCAGTAACCGTGTTACCATCATGCACCTCACCAATCTTATGGCAGAGTCCGGTATAAAAGAGAATACGCTCGGTCGTCGTGGTTTTACCCGCATCAATATGCGCAGCAATCCCAATGTTCCGAGTACGCTCCAGCGTGTACTCGCGATTCGGCGAGTTCAGCGAACTGGTATCATTCTCAACTGTTGTTTCCATCTTATATTTCCTACTAAAAAAACGCTTCGGAAATGATCGTCGTCCGAAGCGAATTCTCTAAAAGTTACCTTACCAACGAAAGTGAGCAAAGGCCTTGTTGGCCTGAGCCATCCGGTGAACTTCATCCCGGCGGCGTATCGTGCTCCCTTCCCCTTCGTAGGCTTCCATAATTTCCTTTGCTAGAGCATTCCCCATTGAAGTACCTTTGCGGCTTCTGGCAATGGAAACAATCCATCGTAACGCCAATGCCTCTGAGCGATCACCGGTTACTTCCATAGGTACTTGATAAGTGGCACCACCTACCCGCCGACTTTTGACTTCCAACCGGGGCTTGGCGTTTTCCACTGCTCGCTCCAATACTTCGAGAGCGGTTGTTCCCTCATGCTTATCAACAATCTGATCAAAAGCACCGTATACAATGCGCTGAGCTATACTGCGCTTGCCCCGTTCCATCACCGTATTCACCAAACGGCCAACAAGCCGACTGCCAAATTGGACATCTGGATAAATCTCGCGCTTAACTGCTCTACGTCTTCGTGACATCGGTTAAATTCTATTTCTTATCCTCTTTTGGGCGTTTGACACCGTATTTAGATCGGCTGACACGCCGTTTCTCAACGCCTTGTGCATCGCGTTGACCACGCACGACGTGATAACGGACACCCGGCAAATCTTTTACCCGCCCTCCCCGTATTAAAACAATACTGTGCTCCTGCAAATTGTGGCCCTCATCAGGAATGTAGGCGATGACTTCGTAACCGGAAGTCAGGCGGACTTTAGCCACCTTACGCATGGCTGAGTTGGGTTTCTTGGGCGTACGGGTATACACCTGCAGACAGACTCCCTGCCTAAATGGACACGACTTTAGGGCAGGAGAAGTAGACTTCTCCTTTATCCGTTTCCGTCCTTTGCGGATCAATTGACTAATCGTTGGCATTTTCTTGTAAATACCTTGCAAAAAAGCACGTCAGTGACGTTATTTTAGCAAACGGGGGCGGGATATTACCAAAGGTTATGCCCAGTGCAACAAGATTTCTTACTTTTTAGCAAAAATGTTGCTCGTTGCTCAAATTGACGGCTGAGTCAAAAACTATCCCACCAGAGGATTCGGTTCATCAGCCACCGGTTCTGATGGAGCTAAAAGCAGGTTCTCTTCTTCATCCATCTCCACAGGATCCACCAAAGGATTCAAATTCAACTTGCGGTGTCCGTCAAAACCCGTACCAGCAGGGATGATATGCCCCATAATCACATTCTCCTTAAAGCCGTGTAAGGTGTCCTTTTTGCCAAGCGTCGCCGCTTCGGTAAGCACCCTTGTGGTATCTTGAAACGAGGCGGCGGAGAGAAAGCTTTCGGTTTCCACAGATGCCTTGGTAATACCCAATAACACCGGTGAGGCCTCAGCTGGCTGACCTCCCATTTCTTCCACTCGCTCGTTCTCTATCTCAAAAGTAACCTTATCAATCTGCTCGCCCCAGAGGAACGTCGTGTCTCCCGCCTCGGTAATCCGCACTTTACGAAGCATCTGCCGCACAATCATTTCGATGTGCTTATCGTTAATGGTCACACCTTGGAGTCGATACACTTCCTGCACCTCACTAACTAGGAACGCCTGTAGCTCATGTACACCCAAAATATCCAGTATGTCATGAGGCAGAATCGGGCCCTCTGTCAATTGTTGTCCTTTTTTGACAACATCACCCTTAAATACGATACAGTGTTTACCAATAGCTACAAGGTGCTCTTCTTCCTCTCCTGTTTCCTGATTGGTAAGGATCAGTGAACGTTTTCCTCGAACAATCGGCCCAAAGTCAACCATACCGTCAATCTTGGCGATCTCTGCCGCGTCCTTAGGCTGGCGCGCCTCAAAGAGTTCTGATACGCGCGGCAAACCACCAGTAATATCCTTGGTTTTGGAAGTCTTACGGGGTGTTTTTGCCAATAGTGTGCCAGGAGCAATTGCGTCATTCTCTTCAACTGTCACATGAGCACCTGCAGGGATCGGATAATTTGCCACGGCATGACCTGCCTTATCCTCCACAATTATCTGTGGATGCAGGTCTTCCTTATGCTCAATAATCACCATCGACTCTTGCCCTGTAGCCGGATCCACATCGTGATCCATGGTCACTCCCTCAATAATATCATGGAACACAATCTTTCCACCCTTTTCAGACAAAATAGGCACATTGTACGGGTCCCACTGAACGAAGGTTTGCCCTTTCTTCACCTTCGCCCCATCGGCGACTGAAATTACCGCCCCAATCGGCACATCATAATCGTCAATCTCAGCATTAGTTTCAGCATCACGCACACTAACACGACCATTCTTGTTAAGCACGATATGACTACCATCCTCAAGATCCACAATCCGCAGACCTTCGTAGGCCACAACGCCTCCCTCTTTGGCTTTAATCTCAGGCTGCTTAAACACTGAGGAAGCTGTTCCTCCAATATGGAAAGTACGCATCGTTAACTGCGTACCTGGTTCTCCAATTGATTGGGCGGCAATAATGCCAACAGCCTGACCGTGTTCAGCAGTTCTGCCCGTAGCCAGATTCCTCCCATAACAATGAGCACAAACACCGTGACGTACTTCACAGGTTAGCACGGAACGCACCTTCACCTTCTCAATATTCGCATCTTCAATGGCAGCTGCTTTGTGTTCATCAATCTCTTCTCCTCCACGTATGAAGAATTCATCTGGGTTAAAGGGATTAACTATATCTTCGCACGAATGCCGGCCGACTAATCGATCCGCCAAATGAACCACCTCTTCTTCACCTTCGTAGATAGCCTCCAGCCAAACACCATTTGTAGTTTGGCAATCAGTTTCCTGAATGATCACGTCCTGAGCCACATCGACAAGCTTACGTGTCATATAACCGGAATCAGCAGTTTTAAGTGCAGTATCTGCCAAACCTTTGCGAGCTCCATGAGTCGAAATAAAGTACTCCAACACCGTAAGTCCTTCACGGAAGTTGGAGAGAATGGGTTTCTCAATAATATCTCCACTAGGCTTGGCCATCAAGCCACGCACACCGGCCAATTGCCTCACCTGTTGACGATTGCCTCGCGCTCCTGAATCCACCATGAGAGCAACGGGATTATATTCATCCTTGCCTTGGTTATTTTCCAAAGTCTCCAGCATCACGTTGGAAATCTTGTCTGTGGCATGAGTCCAAATATCAATGATCTTGTTATAACGTTCTCCAGGTGTAATCACTCCCTTGCGATACTGCTTCTCAACATCCTCTATTTCCTTTTGAGCTGACTTGATCTCCTGATTCTTTTCAGCTGGGATGATCATATCATCAATACCGATTGAGGCCCCTGCCTTAGTGGCTTCCTTGAAGCCCAATTCCTTGAGCTTATCCAGAGATACAACCGTTTTCTTCTGACCAGCAAATTTATAGGAGTTTCCGATGAGTTCTCCCAGTTTACCTTTGGCCACCTCAAAATTCGGGAAACCCAGCTCCTCTGGCCAAATCTCACTGAAGACCACACGTCCTGCCGTTGTGGTAATTGTTACCGCCTCAGCATCACCATAACATGTTTCACGTCCACGATCGGGGTTTGCGATATGAATACGCGAGTGATGATCGATGTCTCCTTCATCCAACGCAAAGAAAACCTCATCGACTGTTGCAAACATGGGAACACGACCTTCCTTTTTCCCCTTTTTGCTAGGCAACACCCGTGGCTCCACTGTGAGATAATAACACCCCAAAGTAATATCCTGAGTCGGTGTCATGATAGGCTTACCACTGGAAGGACTAAAAATGTTATTAGGAGCCAGCATCAAAAGACGTGCTTCCATTTGTGCCTCCACAGACAGGGGCACATGAACCGCCATTTGATCGCCATCAAAGTCAGCGTTATAAGCGGTGCATACCAAAGGATGTACCCGAATAGCAGAACCCTCAATTAAGACCGGCTCGAAAGCCTGGACAGACAAGCGGTGCAGGGTTGGAGCTCGATTGAGCATGACCGGATGCCCCTTGGTTACCTCCTCCAACACATCCCATACCTCTGGGGTCTGACGTTCTATCAGCTTCTTGGCCGAACGCACGGTATGCACGTAGCCCAGTTCCTTGAGTCGTCTGATTATAAATGGCTCAAAGAGTACCAGTGCCATCTTTTTGGGCAACCCGCATTGATTGAGTTTCAACTCTGGCCCGATCACAATCACCGATCGACCTGAGTAATCAACTCGTTTACCCAAGAGATTCTGACGGAAGCGCCCGCCTTTCCCTTTGAGCATATCTGAAAGCGATTTAAGCGCACGATTGCCCGCACCGGTGACCGCACGACCATGACGTCCGTTGTCAAACAATGCATCCACCGCCTCCTGTAGCATTCGTTTTTCATTTCGAATGATAACTTCAGGAGTCTTTAACTGCATTAGATTCTTCAAGCGGTTGTTCCGGTTAATCACCCGGCGATAGAGATCATTCAAGTCCGAGGTCGCAAACCGACCGCCTTCCAAGGGAACAAGAGGACGCAAGTCTGGTGGAATCACCGGGAGAACATTCAACACCATCCATTCCGGCCGGGTTTCAGACTCTTTGAAGCCTTGAAAGAGCTTAATACGTTTGGCGAGTTTTTTTCGGATTTGTTTACTGCGTGTTTTAGTCATCGCCTCGTGCAGTTCATCAATCCCCTGATCTAAATCAATATTGGACAATGCCTCATGAACAGCTTCAGCTCCAATTTTAGCTACAAAAGCTCCTCCATCTTCCTTGATATCATTAGGACCGTAGGTTTCGATTGCCTCACGCAATTCGGCTTCAGTAAGCAATTGATTTCTCTCCAATGGGGTCTCCCCCGGATCGATTACGAGGTAATCCTCGTAATAGATGACGCGCTCAAGGTGACGGCCTGTCATATCCAACATCAGTCCCAAACGTGAAGGCATACACTTAAAGAACCAAATATGACTACAGGGAACCGAAAGCTCAATATGACCCATCCGCTCACGCCGCACCCGCGCCAACGTAACCTCCACACCGCAACGGTCACAAACCACTCCCTTATATTTGATCCGCTTGTATTTACCACAGGAACACTCCCAGTCCTTTACGGGCCCGAAAATACGCTCACAAAACAACCCTCCCTTCTCAGGCTTAAAGGTGCGATAATTGATCGTTTCGGGATTCTTTACTTCTCCTTTAGACCATCTACGAATTGTATCCGGAGAAGCTACCGAAACCTGGACATAGTCCACCAAGTTAACGCGCTCCAATCCAAGGAGCTCGCGGGCTGAATCTGTACTGCTCATTCTATTAAATCCTTTGTCTTCACTAGTTAGCTCGCCAACACGGCAAGAGTGTCTTCCGCTTCAGTATTATCACTGGAAGGATTGGTGTAACCCACCTTTACCTCTAGCCCGAGTGATTCCATTTCCTTTACAAGAACATTGAATGACTCCGGAATTCCCGCATCCAACGTATTATCCCCTTTCACAATATTTTCGTATATACGAGTGCGACCCTGCACATCATCCGATTTTACTGTTAAGAGTTCCTGTAGAGTATAAGCCGCCCCATAAGCCTCCATAGCCCACACTTCCATTTCACCGAAGCGCTGGCCACCGTACTGAGCTTTACCTCCCAGCGGTTGCTGGGTAACAAGACTGTAAGGACCCACCGCTCGAGCGTGGATCTTATCAGCAACCAAATGACCCAACTTCAACATATAGATGTACCCCACCACAATTTCTTGATCAAACCGTTCTCCGGTTTGGCCATCATAGAGGTAAGCCTTTCCGTTTTCACCCACCAACTGATCGCCAATCTCACCCACATTCTTATCTACTGCTTGCTGCAAGTATTCGCGCACCTGTTTTTCACTAATCCCATCAAAAATTGGGGTAGCATAATGAAGATCCAGTACTCTGGCAGCCCAACCCAAGTGTGTTTCAAGCAACTGCCCCACATTCATACGACTGGGAACCCCCAGAGGGTTCAGGCAAATGTCCACTGGAGTTCCGTCCTTCAGGTAAGGCATGTCTTCCTCAGGCACTATTCGAGCAACCACACCCTTGTTTCCGTGACGTCCGGCCATCTTGTCCCCCACCGAAAGCTTGCGCTTGGAGGCGATGTATATTTTAACATTTTTTACCACACCAGGTTCACCCTCATCTCCCGCTTCCACCCGTTGCAATTCATCGTCGTGAGCCACATGCAAATCATCGAAACGTTTACGGAAGGTATCCAGAATTTCATTGATCTTGTTGCGAATCGGCGAAGGATCAATCTCAATCTTATCATAGTTTGCAGCTAGCTTACGCAAAAGCGTCTTCGTAATCTTACGGTTGGAAGGGATAATAATTTCCCCAGACTCACTGTTTACTACATCCAAGGGGATCTTTTCGCCCAAGAGAATGTTTGAGAGAGCCTCTGTAAGTTGCTCCTGCAAATCAGCATTCTTTTTCTTGTAATCGTCTTGAACCTGCTTTTCACCCTTCTTCGAGGAACTGCTGCTCTTGACAACCTTTTCTTCCTTCGCAGAAATTTTTACATCCATCACGATCCCAGTGCTGCCACTGGGAACACGCAAGGAAGTATCTTTTACATCAGCCGCTTTCTCACCGAATATAGCGCGCAACAATCGCTCTTCAGGAGCTAACTCGGTTTCACTCTTGGGTGTAATTTTACCCACAAGAATATCGCCTGGCTTTACCTCAGCTCCCACACGGATCACGCCATCAGAACTTAAATCGGCCAATGCTTCCTCCCCAACATTAGGTATGTCACGGGTAATCTCCTCAGGCCCCAACTTGGTATCGCGTGCAGCAACCTCATACTCAGAGATATGCACTGAAGTAAACACATCGTCCTTCACGATACGACGCGATATGGTAATCGCATCCTCAAAATTGTACCCGTTCCATGGCATAAAGGCCACGAGTACGTTTTTACCCAGAGCCAGCTCTCCCTTATCAGTAGAGGGACCATCAGCAATAACTTCACCGGCTTTCACCGTTGCCCCACTGCGTACAAGTGGCTTTTGATTGATACATGTCGAAGCGTTTGAACGCTGGAACTTGCGCATCTGGTAAACCCACATCCCTGATTCCGGATCATGTCGGAATTTTCGTTTACCTTCCGGCATTTCACCATCCTTGGTGATCACAATACGATCACCGCTGACTGAAGCCACCTTGCCGGTCACTTCGCTCTTCACCACTGCACAAGAATCCTCCGCAATCCGGCGTTCCATACCCGTGGCAACATACGGAGCCTCCGAAACGAGCAAAGGCACAGCCTGACGTTGCATATTTGAACCCATCAGCGCACGGTTTGCGTCATCATGTTCAAGAAACGGAATAATTGCCGCAGCAACTGACACGAGCTGTTTGGGGCTCACATCCATGTAATCCACCTCCACTGGCGGCACATCGATAAAATCACCTTTACGACGGCAGGTTACCTGTTCGGTCTGAAAAACACCTTTGTCATTAATGGGTGCGTTAGCCTGAGCTACGATATATTTCTCTTCAGCATCAGCCGTCAGGTAATCAATTTTTTCGGACACCTTGCCTTTAACCACCTTCCGGTAAGGAGTCTCGATAAACCCGAAGTCATTCACGCGCGCAAAGGTCGCCAAGGAGGCAATTAATCCGATATTTGGTCCTTCAGGAGTTTCAATCGGGCAAATTCTACCGTAGTGCGAAGGGTGTACGTCACGGACTTCAAACCCGGCGCGTTCGCGCGATAACCCTCCCGGGCCTAAGGCAGACAAGCGGCGCTTGTGCGTGGTTTCAGCCAAAGGATTTATTTGATCCATAAACTGGCTAAGTTGGCTGCGACCAAAGAAGTCACGGATCACAGCACTCAGTGCCTTGGGATTTACCAACTTGGTTGGTGTCATAGTGTCGGTTTCCTGATCAAACAGGGTCATACGTTCCTTCACCAAACGCTCGGTGCGAGCAAGTCCCACTCGGCACTGGTTAGCAACCAGTTCACCCACCGTACGAACTCGTCGGGAGCCCAAGTGATCAATATCATCCAACACCCCTTCACCCATTTTGAGTTTGAGCAGATACCGCGTGGCTTCTGCCAGATCATTCTTGGTCAAGGTACGGGATTCTTCCGGATCGGTAAAATCGAGCTTCTGGCAAATCTTGTATCGACCGACCCGACCCAAGTCATACCGTTTCGGGTCAAAAAACAAGCGTTTCAAAAGTGCGCGGGAATTTGCCACGGTCGGTGGATCCCCAGGACGCAGTCGACCGTAAATTTCCTTGAGAGCCTCCTCTTCATTGTGAGCCGGATCCTTCTTCATGCACTTGATGATAAGACCTTCGTCACGAGAAATATCGACGAACTTCACTTTGGTTTGCCCAGTAGCAGCAATTTGTTTCAGGATTGTGCGGCTCAGCGGTTCAAATGCTCGGGCAACAATTATATTCTTTTCCTCATCTTCGATATCATTGACGAGAACGAGGTTGGCAAGATCATCATGTTTCTCAGCCTTCTTCAGTGTCATCTCTTCAATGTCATAAAACATCTCAAGAACCTCCTGATCCGTCCCCTTGAAGCCATCGTCATTGAGAAAACCTAATGCGCGAAAGAAAGTTGTGATTAGAAATTTTCTGCGTCGCTTCTTGCGGTCCAGATAGACATAAAGAAGATCATTCGTATCAAACTGCGCCTCAAACCAAGAGCCGCGGTCAGGGATAATCCGAAAAGAATGCAGCGTTTTTCCATTAGCATGGGTACTAGCCTCAAAAGCCAAGCCGGGCGAACGGTGCAACTGGCTCACAATCACACGTTCAGCTCCATTAATCACAAAGCTTCCCGATGGGGTCATAAGCGGTATCTCGCCCATGAACACTTCCTCTTCTTTGACCTGCTTCCCTTCCTTCAGATGGAAGGTCACGTAGAGTGCCGCTCCATAGGTGCCGCCATCATCCAAAGCATCAAGCCAAGTCTGCTTTGGCGGGCGAACTTCGTAACTGTGGAAGTCGAGGGTGATATTTCCGTCGTAACTCTCGATCGGAAACACCTCCTTGAAAACCGCCTGCAGACCATCCTCAATGCGTTTGGACTTGTCTGTGTCTATTTGGAGAAATTCGACGTACGATTTTTGTTGTATATCGATCAGGTTTGGAAAGTTGATAACTTCCTTGATCTTGCTAAAATTAATCCGATCCCTAGTGTTCGCTGCCATGTCGCCTAATTTGTTGTATGCCGGACCACCCGGCTGGGTTTCCCCGTTTCCGGGATAAATCACCCGGAATCAATATCGCTATTTACTGCAACCAAAACGGTCATAAAAACCGCGTGTGTTTTGCCCCGTCCTTAATACGGGGCCACCGGTGAAGCCGCAGCCATCACCGGTGACCAGTAAAATTACCGGTTATTTGAGTTCAACCTTTGCACCGGCTTCCTCAAGTTTCTTCTTGGCCTCTTCAGCCTCGTCTTTGCCCACGCCTTCAAGCAGGGCTTTAGGTGCGGCCTCAACAAGCTCCTTGGCCTCTTTGAGTCCCAACTCGCTCTTGATGGCACGGACTGCCTTAATGGCTTGCACTTTATTGCCTCCATCACCCACGAGAATGACATCGAAGGAATCTTTTTCCTCCGCTGCGCCCGCGTCGCCGCCGGCCGCAGGAGCTGCCATAGCCACCGCTGCTGCAGGAGCCGCCGCACTCACATCCCATTTTTCCTCAAGTTGTTTCACCAGGTCTGCCGCCTCAACCACGGTCAAGCTGCTCAGGTCCTCAACGATCTTGTCTAAATCTGCCATTATCTTTTCCTTTTGTTGTTTGTCGTCTCGTCGCTTTCCCGGCTGGAAAAATTTCAGTGCGCCGCCTGCGCTCCGACGATTTACATTATCATTTCACACTCAACCTCACCACCCGGTCAGGCCGAAATTCATTTAATTCATTCACCTTTGTCCACGTGGGCCTGAATTGCTCGAGCCACCATGCTAGCTGGCGTATTAATCACACGGGCCAACTGAGTAGCCGGTGCCTGAATTACTCCCAGCAGTTGCGCACGCAGCACCTCGATGCTGGGCAGGTCGGCTATACGAAGCACGACCTCTCCCTCGAGTCGATCCTCTCCGGCGTAGCCAAATTGAATTTTTGGTTTGTCAGTTTTATCGGAAAATTCCTTAACTATTTTAGCCGCTGAGGAAATATCCCCTTCGCCAGTAACAACAGCCACCTGACCTGATAAAGCCCCGTTCAGATCACCGATACCCGCCTGTGTTGCCGCGGCGCGAAACACCGAATTTTTCACTACATGAATCTGGGCATTGCTTCCGCGCAACTTTGCACGGAGTCCCTCAAATTCAGCCACGGACAATCCAGTGTACTCGGTAACAATAAAGAACGGCGAATCGTTCAACCGCTCGACATATTCGTTGGTCAGAAATTGTTTTTCAGCACGCATCTTAGTCTCCTCGCTTTATCCAAGCTTTAAAATCTCCTTCACATCCAGCTTCACACTTGGACTCATAGTTGCAGAAATGGACGCGGACAATAAATAGGCTCCCTTGACTGAATCAGGTTTGGCCTTGAGAACAGCACTTAAGGCAGCCTCCGCATTCTCCTGCAGCTTATCCGGATCAAAACTGGCCTTGCCGACCTGCAGGGATAAATTTGCGCTTTTATCCACCTTGAATTCTACCCGACCTGCTTTAACCTCGGTTACCGCCTTACCCAAATCATCAGTCACCGTACCCGCCTTGGGAGTCGGCATCAGGTTTCGAGGCCCCAGAACACGCCCAAGCTTAGCCACCCCAGCTTTCATCGCTTCAGGAGAAGCCACAGCCACATCAAAGTCAGTCCATCCCCCTTCGACCTTTTCTATGAGCTCCTTCATCCCCACATAATCAGCTCCAGCTTCCTTGGCGGCATCAGCCATGGGACCATCGGGAGCAAATGCAACCACACGAACTGTCTTGCCGCTTCCATTTGGCAACGCCACGGTTCCGCGCACCATTTGATCTGAATGCTTGGGGTCCAGACCCAATCGCAGTGCTATATCAACGGACTCATCGAACTTGGCCCGGGGAAATTTTCCGAGTGCATTGATGCCGTCTCTTAAGGAAACGGCCTCCCCATCATTCCTCGCCTCAAGGGCTTGTTTGTATCGTTTACTGGACATTATATTGTTGCGGTACAAGCGAGCTATAAACTCTCCCGCTGTTTCAGTTTATAATAATTAGTCAACTACATCGATCCCCATGCTTCGCGCGGTGCCGGCGATGATGCGTGCAGCCATCTCATCATCAAATGCATTTAAATCGTTTTTCTTTTTCTCGGCTATTTCAAGGATTTGGGCCTTGGTAACCTTGCCCACCTTTTCCTTGTTCGGCACTCCTGAACCAGAAGCAATCTTAGCGGCTTTTTTCAGAAGATCCGAAGCAGGCGGAGACTTGAGGACAAAGTCAAATGACTTATCCTGATAAACGGTGATTACCACCGGCACAATGGATCCAGCCATGTCCTGCGTCTTGGCGTTAAACTCCTTACAAAAAGGCATGATCGGAACACCAAGCTGACCTAGAGCCGGACCCACTGGTGGAGCCGGTTTGGCGTCCCCGCCCGGAATCTGCAACTTTATCTGTCCTATTTCTTTCTTCGCCATTATTAAAGTCTCTGCTTAAGCGGTTACTGTTTTTCGACCTGCCAATATTCCAATTCAACGGGCGTACTCCGACCAAAGATATCGATCGTAACCTTGAGTTTGCCTGCCTCGGTGTCGATTTCCTCCACCGCTCCATCATAATTCTGGAACGGACCATCATTAATTTTCACCACTTCACCAATATCAAAAAGCACCTTGGGTTTTTCACCTTCTTCAGCCTCGGTAATCTGCGACTTGATCGCCTCCACCTCCGCTTCGGGCGTAGGCTCAGGCCGTTCTCCCCCCAGAAAACCAATCAAGCCAACCGTGTTGCGGATAAAATCCCACGGTAAAGGCAACAATCGACGCTCATCATCATATACCTTCATCTTGATGAAGAGATACCCAGGATAAAGTTTGCGTTGAGACACAGACTTTTTGCCCCCACGCACTTCCACCACTTTTTCCATAGGCAACAAAATTTCATCAATATACTCACCCATCTCTTCTTCAACGATGCGTTTACGCAGGCTTTTCTCAGCCTTCATTTCCTGACCAGACAAAGTCTGGATGGTGTACCATTCGCTGGGCATCGCTTGCTTTCTTCTATCCTATCAATCTATTGCGTTGTTGTTTTATCAAACAATACGGTGTCATCATTGAGCAGGGCTGAGCAGGGCTCCCCAAATAATCTCACGCAACACAAAATCAGCAGCCACGGTAAAAGCCGCCAGCAGAACCGAGGATAGAAGCACAACTACAATATGCTGTTTTAATTCTTCGGCGGTGGGCCAGGTAGCTTTGCGCAACTGCTCACGTGTCTCATGAATGTATGTCTTGATAGCCGTAATCTTGCCGCTTTTCCATAGAGCAATGAACACCACCAAAATCAATACAGGCCAAAAAACTTCCCAAAATGGAAAACCTTCCTGAGGAGTTGCTACATCAGGTTCTTTGGTTAAAGAGGCCTTTTCAGTTCCCAATTGAGGAACCCTATTTTCAGGCTGAGACACTGGGTTCTTGACCGAATCGGAACCACCTGATTGAACCGGCCCTGGATTGGATTTTCCTGTTGCTTCAGATTTGTTTGCGTCTGCCATCAATTCAAATTGCTCTCACTATTTACCCACCTAACCCCAGCTTGGCGGAGGGGGAGGGATTCGAACCCCCGTTGGCTTGCGCCAAAGCGGTTTTCAAGACCGCCGCATTCGACCACTCTGCCACCCCTCCGTCATTCCGGACTGGCACGGCGAGAGGGAGTCGAACCCCCAACCTGCGGTTTTGGAGACCGCTGCTCTACCAATTGAGCTATCGCCGTCCAATACCCGAATCGGGGCCCGGTGCGGATATCTTTCAATCTCACACCAGCAAAAACATCCGGTTCCTAGTCCTCAATCGAAGTTACCCGACCAGAACCAATGGTCCGGCCACCTTCACGAATCGCAAAAGTCAGGCCTTCTTCCATCGCCACGGGCTGATGCAACTCCACATTAATGACCACATTGTCACCCGGCATTGCCATCTCGACATCATTCTTATCGTCACTATCACGCAACTCATGAATGCTCCCGGTAATATCAGAGGTACGGAAGAAGAACTGCGGACGATAACCTTTAAAGAACGGCTTATGACGTCCACCCTCTTCCTTGTTCAGCACATAAATCTGCGCCTTAAACTTCAAATGCGGCTTAATGGTGCCCGGTTTGGCCAGCACCTGACCCCGAAGCACATCACCCTTCTTCTGACCGCGGAGCAGTGCCCCAACGTTTTCGCCCGCACGGGCTTCATCGAGTAGTTTACGGAACATCTCGATATCGGTCACAGTTGTGGTCACGGTGTCTTTCAGACCCACAATTTCGATCTCTTCCATCTTCTTAATCACACCACGTTCTACACGTCCTGTGGCCACCAACCCGCGACCTTCAATGATGAAGGTGTCCTCAATACACATAAGGAAGTCCTTCTCGTCATCACGCTTCGGCAGGGGGATAAACTCATCACAGGCCTTTAGAAGATCCTTGATCGCCGTCACCCATTTCTCCTCGCCGGCCATTGCGCCGGTGGCACTACCGCGAATAATCGGGGTGTCATCTCCGGGGAAATCATACTTACTGAGCAACTCACGAATCTCCATTTCCACAAGATCGAGCAACTCGTCATCGTCCACCAGATCAGATTTATTGAGATAGACAACAATCGAAGGCACACCCACCTGACGTGCTAAAAGCACGTGCTCATTGGTTTGAGGCATCGGCCCGGTTGAAGCGTCCACGCAAAGAATTGCCCCGTCCATCTGCGCAGCACCGGTGATCATGTTCTTCACATAGTCAGCGTGTCCCGGACAATCCACGTGGGCGTAGTGACGATCCTCACTCTCATATTCCACGTGCGACACAGCAATAGTCACCGTCTTTGAATCATCACGCACAGTACCGCCCTTGGTGATATCTGCATATGATATAGGGGTTGCCATACCATCCTTGGCCTGCACTTCCACAATCGCCGCAGTGGTGGTTGACTTACCGTGATCCACGTGTCCAATCGTACCGACGTTCACGTGGGGTTTGCCTCGTACGAACTCTTCTTTAGCCATGTCGCTTTCTTATTATTAGTTGTTTTTGTTGTTAGTTATAAAAAACTGGAGCCCTTGACCGGGTTTGAACCGGTGACCTCGTCCTTACCAAGGACGCGCTCTACCGACTGAGCTACAAGGGCAAACCAAGTCTATAAAAGCTCTTCTCTAATTGTATAAAAAACGATAAAATCCCTTAGCCACTTAGCCTCATTTTTCGAGAAAGTGACTGGGTTTTCTTCGTTTTTTCCGCCAAAAATATCCAATCAGAAATGATCGACGGGTGCGGGAAAATAGCGTTTAACGCCGTCTCGTCAACACTTTTTTCACTTTTTCCTCCAGATTTGGTCAGATCTTGGTGATTCTGGAAGCCCCAATGCCCGTGCCGCGTTGCGAAAATGCATTTTAGCTATTAGATTCAGTTCCTTTTCGCCCCCTGTTTTCACGAGTTCCTTTGCCACTTCATCGACCTGTTTTCCTCCGCCTTTGGGCAATAAAACCCCTGATTTTTCGCTTAATTCAGCCATTTTTTGGACAAAAACATCGCGCGCGAGGATAGATGCACCGGCTACTGCCAAGTCTTCCTCAGCTCTATGTCTTTGAATAAGATCCAGCCCGCGACCTAATTCCATCAACGCATCGGCAACCGTCGACTTACTTCGAGCAAATTGATCACTAATGGCCCTTTCAGGAGCGGGATTCATCTCTGAGCGACGTTCAAGTAGGTTCTCAATGACCCGGGCATGACCCCAGGCGAGTATTTTGTTTACCGTGCGCATCTTGGCATGCATCCGGTTGTATGATTCTGGACCAATGGGAACCACACTCCAAATGCAACCTGGAGTGCTTCTAATAATCTTTGCCAACTCAGCAATTCGCTTATCACTCGTTACTCTCTTGGAATCTCTAATTCCCTGTTCCTGCCAATGCCTTACCACTGGTTCATTCACGTAAACCGCAGCCACCACCAATGGACCAAAAAAATCACCCTTTCCCGATTCATCCACCCCCAGGCGAGGACGGATAAAATCCGGATTAATCTCTGCCTCATACCCAAGTCGTGCCTCTTTGAGTATTTCCGGCTCCAGCACAAACTCAATAAATTCCCGGGTCCCTTTCCCCTGCACCAACAACTTCCCGCTGGTGTAATAATTAACGTTCAATTTATCACAATGCCCTGCAAAGCGGGTGTGCGGCACCTCACGCATCTCATAGTCATGGGCCAACAAGTAAGCCTCAAGTTGCACCGCTTGTTCGTCAGTGAGCTTGCAGGTGTAGGATGTCAGCGCCGCCTCGCCCATTACTTCTCCAGCACCATTAGCTCCACTTTACGGAACTCCACCGGATGACTTTCGGACTGCAAAGAAATGTAACCTTCCTTTAGGGCCAGATTCCCCTCCTTAATCAATTTCTTTGCATCCTCATCCTTCGGATCATATTGAGATTTACTATAACTCATCACTTCCTCGCCATTCACAAAATGTTTAATCACTTCTCCTCCGCGAACTTCGACCTCCACTCTCACCCACTGGTCTCCCCGAAAGGTTTTGGATTTACTGCCAAAACAATGCCGGGTCTGCAATTTTCCATCCATCACCACGTTGGTCCCGGGCGTACAAAGATTGGCCGTGCTACGCTTGCCTTTTTCCTTTCCTCCCAACAACTGCACCTCAATGGACACGGGAAAATCCTGATCCACGCGCATCGTCTTGGGATCCTGACAATGCAGCATGATCCCACTGTTACGCCAGGCCCACCCCGGCCCACCGGTTAACTGTTCACCCACAAACCGGTATTCAACTGCCACGCGGTAATGGGAGACATTTGCTTTATAAAAAATATGGCCAAATTGTTCCCCAAACGCCTTGTAACCTGAGTAGTCCACTTTCAACAGGCCGTTCTCCACACGAAAAGTGTTCTTATAATTTTCTCCAGCCTTTTGGCCTTTTATCTTGGGCGTCCAGCCTTCCAAATCTTTCCCGTTAAAAATCGGGGCCCATTCTGCGGCCACTGACTTCATGCCTAAAACGCATAACACTGCCACGACTACTATTTTGGAAATCAATTGCATGCCTTTCTGTACACCAGCTTGGCGACTGCGCAAACGTAAAACGCTTTGACAAGCCAGAGTTTGTGCCTTGAGGTTCCCCGCCTGTGCCTCACTGCCGCAAAGCCCGCCGTCTGGTTCCCAAGCTGTTGGCTTGGTACCAGACACATGCACGGGATTTGCCTTGGCGACACACATCAGACCCCTATGCCATCTGGGTTTCTGAAATCATGTTGCAGCAAACCCAGGTGACCACCGTTATCCCCTACTGGAAACGCTGGATGCGCACCCTGCCTACACTCCAAAAACTGGCACGGGCCAAACCTGCGCGCATCCTTAAACTCTGGGAAGGCTTGGGTTATTATTCGCGCGCACGGAATCTGCAATCGGCAGCCCAAAAAATCGTGACTGAACACGCCGGAATTTTCCCGAATGAACCTGAACAAATAAGGGAACTTCCTGGCGTTGGCCGTTACACCACTGGGGCCATCAGTAGTATTGCCTTTGGGCAAGCCGAACCCATTGTTGATGGAAACATTGTCCGTATCCTAACTCGGATTTTTGGCATTCAGCAAAATCCCAAGGAAAAGAAAACACAGGAGAAAATTTGGCAGCTGGCTCAAACACTAGTCAGTGCAGCAAAAGATTGTTCGAGCCTAAACCAGTCGCTCATGGAATTGGGAGCCACGGTCTGCCACCCTAGCCAGCCCGAATGTGAAAATTGCCCGGTGGCCCGCAGTTGCGCTGCCAAACGCGAAAAAAACACCCACCTCATTCCGGCCAGGGGAAAACCAATCCGATACGAGGATAAGGAAATTAAAGTGTATCTCCTTGCGCACAATGGGAAAATACTTTTACAGCAACGGCCTGAGGGTATTACCAACGCCGGTTTCTGGGAACTGCCCAATAATGAAACCGGACCTGAAATAACACTTCCAAAACGGGCCCGCCCCATCACCTCAGCCAAACACAATATCACAAAGTACCGGATTAAACTGAATGCCTATTCTATCAAACCGGGCCCATTTAAGGGGAGATGGTTTACTTTTTCGGATCTAAGGAAATTCCCGGTATCCGCCGCCCACCGAAAGATTTTGAAGTTCCTTGAACCTCACGTGAGCCGTACAATTGAGTAAAATAATAACATTGGTGTTCCTCTTTTGGAGATTTCCCGACCGCGACACCAATACCAGTCACGCTGTACTGTGGATTTTCAAGAGCTGCCTTGTGTGAAGGGCTACGCATCCAACTTTCCAGTGCTCCTTGAGCAAGATCCGTACGACCCCAAACCCGTGCCAGATTTTCTGATTTTTTGAGCCCAGCACCATACAAGCTCATCTGTTTAAAACGATCTCGGGAACCTTGGTGGCTCCATGCAATAATGCCCTGAGCCATTCCTGCACTATGTTTTCTAGCAATCGCATTAATCTTGGTAATCATAAGTAATCGGGGCAGGTTCCGTTCCTCACGATACTGGTTCACCTTGATATGAAGACTTTGAACCAATCCCTCTAGTTCTTTTTTATTTTCGTTTGGTTGAATACCAACCTCAACTTTTCGAAGCGGGCTTTGGACCTGTCTGGCGCACCCGAACATCAGTACCGTGAAAATTAGGCTAAATAAACTCAACTGCATTTTTCGTCCGTCTAGAGAAAAGATTCTCTCAGTTACCCAAATAATAAATCCTATAATAAGCTGCGTATTTGAATTGGCTGGCCTATGGCTACCTTTGTCGCACTTCAATTTCATTAATGTTGAAATAATCCATCCGTTTATCCTTACGTACCCCATCCGCATCCACCTGTAGAATACAATGGTCCCCCTCGGTCTTGGCGATGCGGTACAAAAGAAAATCTCCATTACGCGTCCGCATAAAGAGCTGCTCAGTTAACCCATCAGGATTAAGTTTCATAAAGCGACCCAGTTCGCTCTCAATAAATTTCCTATTAAACTTCACATTGGCACTGCTGTAGGTGGCCAATACTACCGGAGCTGCTGCTGCAACCGAAGAAGGGGGTGGTGGCGGTGGAGGTGACGGCGAATCCGTTCCCGAGGCACCAATCATGCCCGGCACCTGCACCACCGGCATCCAATTGGCACACCCCTCATACCATGCCTGATCAGTAGGCAAAATCTCACCACGCTTGAGGTATTCTCGAGCCTCTTCAATGGGATAAGGCCCAAAAGCCTGCCCATCTCGAGTAAAATGCAGTAGCACCTAGGAACTCTGCAATCCACAGGCAAACTTGGCAAACCGATTCGGTGATCGACATCCGACAACCTTATTGATAGAAAGCTGCCATGAAAGCCCGTGTTCTCATTATCGCAGTAGTGACGTGTCTACTCATCACCAATAATATTCAGGCTCAATCTCACCCTCATCCGACTCGCAACCGCCTTCCAGACGGTTCCCCTGAGGCCATGATGACTGAAGTCATCGTGCGCCCCTTGAGTCTGGCCGGAACCGTGCTGGGTGGTGTCATCCACGTGATCACCTGGCCTTTTGCCGCACTGGGAGGACAAGACACCACCGAATCGAAACGGCAACTGATCGACAAACCACTGGAAGCAACTTTCAAAAGACCTTTAGGTGACATTAGCCGACTTAAGGAGATTAACCGGGGCAAACCTCTGCCCGGTAAAAGTTCCTCAAAGACAGTGCCCATGACTGTAATCAAGGCTTCCAAGCCTACTCCAACTCCGAACCCAACCAAGCCAGAAACTCCTGAAAAGAAAACGAAGCCCATTCAGGATTAAAAACACCTATAACCTCCCTCAATAACAAACACAGTGGTCATGCAACCCGCACGCTCTGAAGAGGAGCCACCCATCATGGAGCAAACCCGGACAGTAGAGGATCAAAAAACCACTATTCAGGAAACCGGAGCGCGCCCCAGTGTACTAGCCATACTCTGTGTCTTTTGCGCCTCCTTGGGTATGCTTTTTTTTCCGGCAGTAGTGGCCATTCCCCTGGGCATCTACGCTCTGAAGTATATCAATGAAAGTGACGGACGATTAAGCGGTCGCCAAATGGCCGTTACAGGCTTGTGCGTAGCCATTACCTCCCTCTCCCTTTGGCTCGTAATCTTTAGCTTAAGTTGGTTGGGGATAAAAATCCTTACGACTTTGACAAACCTGCTGGGAGGAGCCTTTAAACTGGTAACCGCCCCTTTCGGTAACTAGGGCAGCAGGAAGTTTGATTATTTCTTGGGAGCGGGCGTATCGGCCTTGAGATTGACTGCCGGCCGATGGGAACCCGAAGGTGTCTGGAAAGCATCCAGTCGGTAGTTGTCCTTGCCAATTCGCGTATTACCTAACAATCGAAACTGAGGCACGTAAAGAGCTTCTCGATTAACCGCCTTCTTACCTGCCGACTGAGCGATTTTCTCAGTCTCTTTTCTATCCGCAGAGAGACCTGCCCCGGGTAAAGGAATGGACCTCTCTAATTTGGGAGAAGCTGAAAAACTTCTATTGGACCCTGATATACCGTTTTCTGCTGGTATAGCACCATCGAGAGTCGCCTCAATCACCACCATCTGTTGCAACGTTTTGTTATTACCCTGCACACGAAAGTAGAACTGGCCTTGGTCCCGTGAATCCGTTACCGCATCACGGACTTCCGTCTTGCTGGGTGTTTGTCCTCTTTGTTTCCTCAATTCACCCTTTGCCAGCTCAATCCCATTCCCGGAGTTGTCATATTTTTCTTCATTAATCACGTTACCGGTATAAACCGATCCATCCTGATCAAGTATCCTTACGATGTTACCTCTGCGTTCTACCTGAAAATTGAGCAACACAGGCTGAGGTATAGATTTTTGCCTGCGTTTAGAAGATGCATTACTGGTCACACTCGCTTGCCGGAAGTTTTGGCGCAATTGACTAAGATTATTATAGTAGTTAGACTGATGAGGCTGGATTCCCCTGCCATGCGGCACGGGTGGTGCACTGCGGGCTGTTAATGCCTTGTGAGTCGGTGCTGCTGAGCGGATTGCACGAGGCACAGAAGCAGGAGAATTGGCGCGGCGAGGGGTCAAACCGCCCTTACTCATACGAAGATTTTGTTTCTCTTCTGCCGGCGGGGCAGGAGCCTCTGCGGCGGCTAATCCAAATGGGGCAGGCACCGGTTTGGCCGGAGAAATTTTCTTGGGTTCATTTAAGGCAGTGACATCCGCTGTCTCCTTGGCGACACTCGGCACCGTGAGTGCTCTTGATGAAGTAGCAGCACTTTCAGATCTGATATCCCTATCCTCCAAACCTAATTTTCCCCCGGACTCTGCTGATCCTTCGGCTGCAGGGATTGGTTTTGGAGATTTTGGATCGGCCGCCGCCAATTCCATTGGGTAAGTAGCCTTGGAAGCGGAATTGAAATCCAGTGAGAACACCAGTGCCAGAGCGCAAACGGCTCCTCCCATCACCCAAGGTAACCAGGCAGGCATTCCTCTCTCTTCAGCAACAGGTCTCTGGGGAGTTTTTTCCGGATAAACCCGCTTAACTTCTCCCTGCAACATGGTGCGGGTGGCTTCATCCAGTGTAATGGGCTCATTCTCCAGCTCCCTGCGGCGGTGCTGGGCATAAGCCTCCAGACGCCCATCAATGGGGTCTGAACCCGGGTTGTTCTGGTTTTGCTCCATTCTCTTATCCTTTAGACGGAACTTCTGAGGGAAATGCACCCAAATTCCTCTGAGAAAATAAATTACGCATCACTGAGGCAAGTTTTCCCTTACATTTACTGATCCGGGAACTCACTGTCTTTTCGTTTATTTCGAGCTCAACACTAAGTTCATGGTAGCTTAAATCACCGAAATAACGCAATTCGAGAATTTCCTGGCAAGGACCGCCTAATTGGGCCAAAGCCTCGCCCACCAGACGCCAATCCTCATCCTGAATCATTCCTTCATCAGGGGTTCCCTCGGTACTGGGGGGATCAATCAGACGATTCCCATCCTCATCCTCAGTCTGCAAAGAAAGGGGCACCTCGCCTCCCCCACGCTTGGCAGCCATTGTTTTTGCGTGATAATCACGGGCTTTATTGGCTGCAATCCTGAAAAGCCAGGTCTGGAGCCGGCTTTTGCCCCCGAAACTGCCAAGCTTATTGACTACCGAGAGAAACACTTCCTGGCAGATCTCATCGGCGTCTTCGCGGGTGAAGGTGCTGGAAATCTGGAAGATGTAGCGCCCCACCGGCCCGTAATGCTCGGCAAAGAGCTGATCCCACGCCTCGGGCTCTCCAGCCAGACAGCGCTGAATCATCTCTTTTTCGGTCTGCAAATCCATAAGGCTAACCTATTTGATGGCAGGAATCCTTCCGATGAACCGCCTTCAATAAATACCCAACCACGAACGCTTTGAAGCACGTGTCAATACAGCCGAAATTATGTTTTCCAGATCGGTCAGTCAATTTTGAGAAACTACCTTTCACACATCAGCCTGCACACCGAGGCAACATTATCTATTATAACCCAATATAGCGTTGCGGCACATGGTTTTTGTTTAAATAATTACTCAAGCTTCAGGATTCAAAACCTTAATCTCAACGGGTTGAGCCTCAGCCCGAATTTCCGGTTCGTAATACTGGTAGGCAGTGGCCTTGGGCGTCTTGGCCTTCACGGGGAACTTGGCCTTGAGCTGATAGGAAAATTCAACCGGCCTTTCGGAACTAATCTCACGAAAATACAGGGTTACCTGCCGGCCGTTGATTGAATATTTTTCTATCACCCCTTCATCCTTCAGGCCCTGAAAGTATTCGGACATCACCCCAAATCCTGGCGGGATTCCCAGATCAACCAGAGTCATGTCGGCAACATCATCGCGGTGATACTCTAACCTTACTTTAACTCCCAGAGTATCATCCACCTTGAGAGTCTTGGCATCATAGGTCACATCAATGGTCAGGGGCTGATCCTCCGCCAAGGGCTCTTCCTGCCATGGAAGGTAATGCACCGCCACGATTTGATAAGCGAGATTTCCCTCGCCAGAAGGCTCGAGGGTAACACTGTTCTCACCTTCCTTCACCAGATGGCGTAGGCTGATCAAACGGAAGACATCACTGGTTTCAGCAGTAATCTCAATTTGCTTGGCCGCCTTGCCATTGGCAATCAGGGCAATGGATAGGGCCTTATCTGAACCCCCACCCCCATCAGTGCCTGCCAAAAGCGCGCGCATGGCGTGTACCGTGGCCTGGGTTGAATACCACGTACCCCGCGAGTCTTTCTTGCCAACCAACCACTCCAGACCCTTGTGGGCGACTGAAGTATGTTGCCTGGCTTTGAGGAACGCGTAGGAAATAATGGCGGTAGTCTCAATGGCCAGGGTATTGCCCCTGCCAAAAGTTACTCCTTGGGAGTCTGAACCCCAATAGATCAGTTCCTTCTCCGTCGTCTTGGCTTTCTCAAGCCGGTTAATTAATTCCTTGGCTTCAGTTCGTTTAGCTGCCACCAGTGCATTGGCGCATAATCCCAGCGTGTAATTATCCTTCTCTCTGTCGGCATTCTCAAGGATGTAATCCAGGGCTCGGTTCAACCGGTTATCCTTCTGACCGGATTCGGCCAGAGCCCACGCGATATAGGCGGTGGTTCGTAGCTTTGCTCCCTGGAATGCGTTGATGGCTCCCTCGGCAATCCCCCCCTGATCAGGCTCCCAGGAACCGTCCCCTTTCTGGCGTCCATAAAGCCAATCGCGGGTACGCTCAATCACCTTGGGATCCACATCGTATACCTTGGCCATGTCCGAAAACTCCATCAGCCCATAAGCAGTCAAAACATTGTGGGCAGGCGCCTTTCCAAACCACTCAAACCCGCCGCCTTTCACCTCGTAGGAAAGAAGACGTTGGTAACCGATATTAATGAAGTTCAAGGCCTTCATTTCGATCTCAGGCTTAATCTGTTTATTGCGGCGCATGTAGTCGAGCACCAGAATGTTGGGATAAGTGGCTGAAGAGGTTTGTTCGAAACAACCGTAGGGCATCTGGAAAATACCATCCAGGCCCTCGACCACCTGACTGAAGGCACCCGGATAAATCTTCACATATAGATCATTGGCTCCCTCAATCGCTTCAGCCGGGAATTGAATCTGTTGAATCAGTTTTTCATCGAGCCGACCATTCAGGATCTCTTCAAAGCGTTTACCATCAGGCTCCACACGCACGCGCCTCTCCACTGCATCGGCCAGTTCCGATCCAAAAGCCTTTAGGGTTAATGCGTGGCTGCCGGGTTTCACTGCCTTTAGTGTAAAATACACGCTGGTTACCTCCTGCGGCCCAATCTCCAGAGTCTTGGTGGGATCATCGAGCAACTCAAACCAGGCCCCTTCCTGCACTTCCAACCGGATTGTTTGGGGTTTATCCAGATAATTGTAAACGGCTACGGGCACACTCACCTGATCATTCTGGGTAAGGGCCACCGGAAAATCGATGTCCACGAAGAAATCCTGGAAGACACGAATGCCCTGAGTTGCCGAACCCAGTTCTCCGGCCTTGGAAACCGCACTCATGGCCAGGCGCCAGGTGGTGATGGAATCAGCCAAGGGCACCTCCAGTTTTGCACGACCCTGATTATCGGTAATGAGCTGAGGATTCCAGAGCAGCGTCTCAGGAAAATACCGCCTCACACGCGTAGGCGCTTTTAATCCACCTCCACCGCCTTCATTCTTCATTGGCCCTCCAGCAGTTGATGCTGCGTTTTCGCCCTCAGCAAGTGCCGCCATAGGGGTCGCGAAAGCCAACCTCAACGCCTGACCATCTTCCATCGCCATTTCCTCAACCGCAAAATCCATGTCATCACCTGGCATCATCGCCCCATTAGCGACAGCCATTTCCATCTTCGCACCCAGAGTTCCTCCAGAGGCAACCATGAGTCCCAATAATAACAACACACAAGCAGCCCCACTCAGGCAGGTACGGGTTGCTCCCAACCAGACCATTCGTACACCACTGACTTTTTGCATAGCACAATTACGAGCAATGGAGATAACTCCACCAGTGAGTGCCAGTAAACCAAACACAACTAAAGAGGTAATGAGTGCAGTCTTTTCACTAATCACATTTTCCTGACCACCAATAATGATCGCCCCCAAATAAAACGCCCAAAAGAGGTAAATTGCCGGCACTACCAACACCACTTTTCGCAGTAATGGAAGTGATCGGGTGGTCTCTGATTTACGCAGCTTGATAACTGAGAGAATCAACAGGACAAAAACCGCGACAAAGGCAAACAAAGCGAACCCCAGAAAGGTAAATCCAATCGCTTCATTTCGGGTGGCGTTGGCAATTACCGCCGACAAAAATCCAATTACAATCGGGATATTAATTCCCAAAACCCACCAGAGCATCAGCCCGCCCGTCGCCTTCTTGAAGGCTAGTTGCTCATCACCCGATCCTTCGATGGGTTGGCGGCGAATGAATTTTAGGATTCCATAACCCAATATCGGCAAAGTAAGCAGGATGAAGATGGCGAAGGGACTTAAAACCACCAGTTCCTGTAACCAGTGCTGGTGTTCCCGTTTACGCTTACGAACCAATTGACGTTTCTTTTCAAAGCCGGGGCCCACATTGGCTTCTGGAATATCGGTTCCTTCCGCTCCTGCAAAGAGGACTACTGCGGCCTCCTCCAAGTCGGGCTCAGGCATCGGTGCAGGCCCGGGTTCAATCAACTGCTGTACCTGAACCGGGGGCTGGGTGTGAAGCTGGTAACGGGGTTTAAGGATCTCCTCCTGAATGGCGAAATAAATCCGCTCCAAACCCGGGCGCATTTCCTGCAATGCAAATACCGCTTCATCCACACCTGAAAGCCCGAGAGCGGCGGGCACCGCCTTGCCATCAGCCCGCTTCACAACAAAATCCAGCAGCGCCTTTTCACCCGGCCGGTAGGTTTCCTTGTTAAGCTTGGCCTCAATCTTCAGGCTATCGGCCCGCTTCACCTGAATCACCTTGGTATCGCCAATAATATTGCCATCACGTTGAATCCGGTAGCCACGCAGTTCCAAAGTACCGAAAAGATCGGCCGGCAAATCCAAGGCCAAGGCTCCCTGTCCCTGCTCAATATCCACTGACTTCATCAGGATGACCCGCCGATCCTTGATTACATCCACAAAAATGCGTTCCTTGTTGCCGGTGGCAAAGACATCTAGTTTCACCGTGTCGCCGGTCTTGTAAACGGCCTGATCGGTGCGTAACAGGAAGGCATCAGTACGCAGGTCAATACGCAGGTTGCGAACGACTGCCGCCTTGACGCCTTTTTCATCCTCAGCTGAAATCCGCATGCGAAGCTGGGGTTTATCAGGCGTGATCTTCACCTTCGCGATTCCCACCTCCGAAGTTTCCACCTGTTGCTGGTTCTTACCCAAGGTAAGCTTGGCCCTGGCAGGTCGGCCATCGGGATAAGCGGTTACCACGTACAGAATATTTTCCACACCCTGAACCAGGGTTCCGCTTTCAGGAAATACATCAATGCGGATGGGGCGACTGGTCACGATCAGGTTCTGATTGCGTTCCTGTTTATGGTCAGCCAAATCAACGACCTGGGCCTGCAGTGAAACAGAGGCATCACCCTGATTGAGTTCACTGCCCACAAAGTTGCCCTTGAGGCGGAATTCAAAGGGGAAATTCCCCTCCTCATCCAGTTCCCCCTCAATGATTTCAAAAGGCCGGAAGCGTTCAATGAATTCTGAGGCCGTAAGCTTGATTCTACCGCCGGCCACGGGCTTGCCAAAGGTGTACCGGGCCGAGGCCGTACCCGAAACCATCTGTCCTGGGAGATAGAATCCCTTGTCGATATTTAAGCCAATCTTGAACTTGGGCAGTTTATAACGCTCGACGGTGACGGTCCGCTCAGAAGTGGTATCACCCACAATGGCACTGATGGTATAGGAACCGGTGTTGACTTGATCAGCCAAAATGAAGTCAGCAGAAAAGATTCCAAATCCAGAGGTCTTACCCACCTTCTTGAAGACCTTGTTGCCCTTGGCATCCTGCACCTCAATTATCGTCCGGCGACCCTCAACTGGACGCATGTCCGCATTGGCCAAAGAAAGAGACCGGATATGGATAGTCTGACCCGGTTGATACAAGGGCTTGTCAGTGGTGACCATCACCCGGAACGAACGGGTAAGCTGAACGTTTTGGGTAATAACACTTTGATCATCGCCGGTGAGCTGAGCCACCACCTTGTACTCGCCCTCAGCCAGTTCATCAGGAATCTCTTTCTCGATATCGGCAAATCCCGAATCATCCGTCGTGGCATTCACCATCCACACCTCTTCCCCTTCAGCCGAAGCCAGACTCACCTCCACCTGGGCATTTGCAATTGGTTCGGTACTCTGACCATTACGCACAAAAACACGGAAAGCAGCCGGAGCCCCGGGAGCCAGATCTTCAGGAGCAATCAGGAATGCCTGCTCAGGGCTGGCCTTAAGTTGGTTAATCTGCCGGGTCTTAAGGCCAACCGACACGCAGAAGAGCAAAACAACTGAAGCAGCAATCGCCCAGAAACGCCCTCCCCACAGCCAACCTCCCTGGGGCTCAACGGGCGTCACTTCAATGATGTTATCTCCAGTGCCAGCCTGACTGTCCTGAACTGTCTTCAGCACCTGCTCAACAAATTTTTCTGATCCTTCAGTCGCGCCCAAGCGGGTTTTTAAACCCTCAATAAAGGCTTCAGCTGAACGTTGCTCATCCTCGTACTGAGAGAGCTGATCGGCGGTAACGAGTTGATGGCGCAACTCCTTTAGACAATCAGCATCCTCGGCTATGAGTTGCGCCAACTCCTCCAATTGCTCACTGGAAATCTCATCATCCAAAAGTAAGCCGAGTAATTCATCGAAACGTTCCTTATTCATAATTTAAACCTCTTTTACTCGTTGATTAATACACTGATAAAGCTGCCGACGGATCCGTAATAATGTCTGGCGCACAGTAGCCGACTTCATTTCGAATTTATCGGCCAAAACCGTTGCATCCCAGCCTTCATGATATCGGGAATGGACAAGCTCACGACTCTTCCCTGGCAACTGCTCCACACAGTCGCGCAGAGCAGATAACTGGGATGTATCAACCTGATCCTCCTCATTTTCGGCCAAATCGACCAGGTGCCGGGTAAGACTTTCATGCAGGATCCGACGGTGCCGGCCCTGTTTGCGCAGTTCATTACGCACCAGGTTACGCGCAATTCCCCGGAGCCATTTTCCAAAATCCCGGTCTGGATCATAGGAATCGAGCTCTTGATAGGCTATCACGAAGGCATCCTGAGCCAGATCATCCACCCAACCGGGTTCCACACCCTGGGAACGGACAAACACCCTCAAGGATGCCTGATGATCCCTGACCAGGCCTGCAAACAACTCTTCTTTTGATGCCCCTGCTTCGCTCACTAACTATCCTTGTCTTCAATTAATCAAGTGTGACAAGAATAAACTAGTGTGTTTGCACAACCCAACATGGCAACTCCAATTCGTTTAATACAAAAAGGGTGGAACTAACTATGAAAACTTAACGAATTGACTGACCCCAGAACGAAACAAGGCCTGTGTCTACCCCTACTGCCTGTTTTTCTGGATAAAAGGTATCAGCTCCTTGATGGACTTAACATTATCAGCCTTACTCCCATCATTGCTGGTGGGCTTGCCCTTGTACTTGACGATCGGGCTCGAGAAATACTCAACCCAAGTTGAACCTTGTCCTCCAGGCGCAAGGTGCGCGTAACCCATGACAGTGCAGTACATTTTACCGTCATCACCAGTGAAAAAATCACCGTGCGAATAAGATGATGCCCCAGAGTTCTTGGGATTTAATAGGGAGTGTCCGCAACCGTAATTGTGACCCAGTTCATGGGCAAAAACCAGATCAGGCGAATCATGATGAAACACCGAGAAACCTTTTTCAGGTTTTGTGGCTTTTGCGTCCAACAACCAGGCCATACCAAGGACACCACCTTGACCTGATCCCTTCACCAAAAGTGAAACCAAATCGGCCTTGAGCTTATCTCTTTCAGCTCCTACCCCCCCCGAATCGTCCCTCATCCATGAGAGCGAAGCCTGCATATCAGCTTCTGAAAACGTGAAATTCTTTGAAGTCTTAAAGGTTCCCACCGTCTTCACATTATTCTGAATCCCAGAATTAGAAAAACACTTGTTCATCGAGGCCTCAAAAATCCCCGCCTTGGCCACAACTGCGGTAGCTCCTATATCAGCTTCCAACTCCGAAGTGTAACAAAACATCACGGTAACCTGACCGGCTGTTCCGCCGCCGCCGCCGCCGCCGCTACCGCCGCCGCTAGCGCCGCCCGGGGGCAAAAACCCAATAGGGCGTCGGGATGCTTGTACGCTGGATCTCTTGGCACTCTCAGGCATTTGCATTTCCATCCCTTGAGCAGCATCTTGCGATTGAAGACCACCCATCGGATACCTCATTGAGAGCCTCTTCTTTTGGCGTTCAATACTTTTTTCATCTTTCCCTTCGGCCAGACAAAATATTTCTGGGCTGCTAATGGCCGGATCAAGCATATACCGATTTGGCAGGAAATTTTTTCGGGGAACCAATCTGTACTTAGAAGCAACCCCATTTTCCGTTTCGAAAAGGCCACAACCACCATTAAATCTCGTCGTAAGTCCATTCAGACCAATTTCAGAGAGTTTGTATTCCCCGTCCTTTTTGTAATCGATCTTATAACGCTGGGTACCGAACATAATTTTTGCGAACATGGCCCCCTCATAGATGGAAAAGTGCGCGGAACTTCCGGGCTCTCCATCCACGGTCCCATAAAGGATCGCTCCTTTTTCAAGCAGAGGATCGCGCCTGGTAATGCTGACTTTAATTTCCTGTCCTTCAAACAACACCACCTTAAACTTCGTCCCTTTGCCAGCCTGTAGCATGGAATTCAAAACCTTCTTTTTAATCTGAATATCGTGAGAGACCGAACTCGCCTCTTTGTCTTTTGGGTCTTTACTGTCTTTAGATAAATTATCACCGGAGGCCCCGGAAACCGATCCCTTGGTTTGCGTTGCCGGAGACGGGGCCTCGCCGCCACTGGCCAATGGGCCTTTTGCAGGAACCTCAAACACCTCCCCTTGCGGTTTTTCTCCTTCGCCAGATTTTACATCCACAGGATGATTAAGCCGAACCTCCACTAATTCATCGACCAAGCTTTCTCCGTTTCTCTTCGAATAAAACAGAAGAAGTAGAGCCGACAGTGTTACGACAACCACCGAAACGATTATTCTGGATTTATTTTTGTCCATTAAAACCACCTACAACCCATAACACCTTACCAACGGGCTTCAAGCCCCTCCAATGAGTAAACTCTAGCAACACGCGTAAACCCCTGTCTACTGTAATTTTCCCATAATTTTATAGCAAACATACCATATTTCGTGCCAGTTCTCCACCAGTTCGTTGATGAAAGCTATAATGGTATTTTTGCCATATTTATGCCATAAATTCATAATAGAGCGAAATTGGCACTTTGATTTTTCATTCGTAATCCTCTGGATAGGTAGCACGATGATATTTGGCACGCCGCTCCACTGGCTATTTTGTGTGGTTGGATCTGTCGAACTAAGTCGATACAGCCGGTTACATAGAAGACCACTTGGCCCTTCAGCACTTTAACTTGAATGTGCACACTTCTGGAGTTTAGATTCGAGGCGGCCCGTCGACCGTGAAATCCAATCTATTCACCCTACTCTTCCTCTTTAGTTTTGTTGCCCCTTACTTTAAGGCCGCGGAGCTAATCAGCGTTCCTTTACACGTTCATTACCTCAAGTCTTCAGTGCCTGAAATCAATGCGCCCAAGGATAAGGTGGATATTAAGAAGCTCCTAAAAGAGGCGAACCAGATTTGGAAGCCTGCGGACATCCAGTTCTTCATCAAGGAAGAAAATGTAATTCAGGCCGATGAAAAGGCTGCCAAGGCCTATGCCGGTCTTTTTGGACTGGAAAAGATCGCTTTCCAGACCCAGAGCAATCGCCAGCTGGATCGCGCCATTCCTGAACTCAAGGAACCAGTCTTTCATGTTGTGTTGTTGCACACCATGCCGCTGGGCTTTGGTGGTCGTTACTTTCCTGACCGCGGCTTTGTACTCCTGCCCCAGATGAAATACGCCAAGTATTCCAATTCCCCCACCGGTAAGTTTCCCGACGGCACAACCGAGCGGCCCCAGCAAGGCAGAGTGCTTGCCCATGAATTAGGCCATGCCATGTCTCTCATGCACGGCAAACTTGAAAACAACCTCATGACCAGCGGCCCGCAAGCCCGTGGCGTTAAACGCGGCACTGGACTCGTAGAAAAACAAATTTTAGGCGCGCGCAAAATTGCCAGCCGCGGTCGTCCTTTCCTGCGCAAGGAACGCGAACTCATGACGCGTATTGATTCTGAGCCCCAACCCAACCCGCAGAATCCACCGACCAATGCCAGTCGCCGGCCACCACCCCCCTGGATTCGCGTGATGAGCCCCGAACAACGCCGCAACTTTTCAGACCTAATGCGCAAGAACCGACAACAGTTTGAAGCACTCAATAAAGAAAGAGCCGACGCACGCCGAAAAATGACTCAAGCCCTTTTCACTGAAAAAACTGATGAAAAAGTCGTACGCAAGGCCTCGAGTGAAGTTGCCAAGATTGAAGCAGACATGGCGCTCCTCAACCGTAGAATCCTCAGCCAACTTAAGCCGCCCTTAAGCAAAAAACAACTTGAGGATATCCGGCGTTAAGCGTGTGATTAAAAGCACACCATGAAAAACACCTTGCCCGCCCTGTTATTCATCCTAGCAGGCCTCCTAACCATGAGTACATCTTCTGCCTCCCCTGTTGCCATCGTCATCCACGCTGGAGCCGGCGGCAAAGGAGTCAAGATGGCACCCGAGAAAGAAAAGGAATATCACAAAACCCTAACTAAGGCCCTGCGTGCGGGCCATGCGGTTTTGGATAAGAAGGGTAGTGCCTTGGAAGCGGTACAGGCAGCTATTGTGGTGATGGAGGATTCCACTCTTTTTAATGCTGGCAAGGGTGCGGTCTTTACCAGTGCCGGTGAAAACGAACTCGATGCCTCCATCATGGATGGCAAGACACTTCTGGCAGGAGCCGTCGGCGGAGTCACGGTCATTAAAAACCCCATCCGCGCCGCGCACGCGGTCATGGAGAAAACCCCGCATGTAATGCTGGCAGGGGATGGAGCTGATGCCTTTGCCAAAAAGGTGGGTCTGGAAATTGTGCCGCGTAAATATTTCTACACCGAACACCGCTGGAAACAACTGGAGCAATGGAAGGCCAAACAAAAAAACAGAAAACAATCGCAACTGGAGATGACCCGTGAATATTTGGGGACTGTCGGCTGCGCCGCACTCGATTCGAAAGGCAATATCGCAGCAGGCACCTCCACCGGTGGCCTAACCGGCAAACAATATGGGCGCATTGGAGATTCACCCATTATTGCTGCGGGCACCTACGCTGATAACACAAGTTGCGCCATCTCTTGCACCGGTCACGGCGAATTCTTTATCCGGCACGCGGTAGCCTTTGATGTTTCTGCGCGCATGAAATACGCCAATGAAACTATTGAACAAGCCGCCAAGGTTGTCGTTCAGGAAACCCTTAAAAATGCCGGTGGCCGAGGCGGCGTCATTGGACTCGATGCCAAGGGCAACATCGTCATGGAATTTAATACCCCAGCCATGAACCGCGGTTACATCGACAAAAACGGAAAATTGCACACTGCCATCTATAAATGAACCGACTCATTCTTCTTCATTTACTCCTATGCTCGGCCTCAACCTTTGCCGCCGAGCTTCCCCTTAAATATACCGTTACAGCAAACCGGTTAATTCATGCAGCCACCAATAGTTCCTTTGGGTTTAAACGGCTTGAAACGCTTTGTGATACCTTCGGTCCGCGCTTCACCGGTTCAACCAATCTGGAAAATGCCATCGACTGGTGCATGACGGAGATGAAGAAAGACGGCTTTAAAAATGTGCATGGCGAAAAGGTAAAAGTCCCGCGCTGGGTACGCGGGAAAGAATCAGCAACCTTAATTGCACCGCGACACCGCAATCTGCCCATGATGGGATTGGGTGGTAGTGTCGGTACACCAAAAGAAGGCATCACCGCTGAAGTACTCGTGGTAAAAAGTTTTGAAGACCTCAAAACCAAGGCCGCACAGGCCAAGGGTAAGATCGTGCTCTTCAATCTGCCTTTCACTGAATACCGTGAAACGGTGATCGTGCGGCGCCTCGGAGCCATTGAGGCTTCCAAGGTGGGCGCAGTAGCCAGCCTCATTCGTTCAGTGGGCCCCTTCTCCATGCAGTCCCCTCACACAGGCAACATGGCCTATGAAGATGGAGTGGATAAAATTCCACATGCAGCTTTATCGCTGGAGGATGCAGAAATGCTCGCACGGATGCAGGCAAGAGGAGAGAAGCTAAGAATTCATTTAAAGATGGAAGCCCACAATCTGCCTGATGGTTATTCACGCAACGTGATTGCTGATATCCCCGGCACCGAACACCCCGAGCAAATCATCATTGTCAGCGGACACATTGATTCATGGGATGTCGGCCAGGGAGCAATGGATGATGGCGGTGGTTGTGTTGCCTCCTGGGAGGCAGCGAGGTTGATGCTTAAACTGGGCTTAAAACCACGCCGCACGGTGCGGGTCGTCCTCTGGACTAATGAAGAAAATGGCATAAGAGGGGCCAAGGAATATGCCCGCCGCCACGGGGATGATCTCAAAAATCACGTGCTTGCCATAGAATCAGATAGTGGCGTTTTCAAGCCCAGCGGGTACGGATTCTTGGGAAGTGGCAAGGGAATGGAAACCATTCAGGCAGTCGGAAGACTACTTAACCCCATCCAAGCCGGTGAAATCAAGAAAGGCTGCCGGGGAGCTGATG
>JASLKQ010000160.1 GCA_030747505.1 Verrucomicrobiota bacterium
GACAAACCGTTATTGGGCGCAGATATTTCTCCCGGGGGTGATGGCACAAATTGCGTTGAGGTCGTTGTACACCCGCCCAAAATCAACCCCACCACCGCAATCATCAATAGAATCTGCTTCATACGCCCCCACCCTACAGGAAATTCTTCAATCCTACCTACTACAATAAACCGGTGAGATTGTAATGAGATACGCCCAGGCTTTGCCATAGGTTGCCCACATTGTGACGGGATTTGTGACGGTAACGGGTCATGAAAAGTGTCATGGCCGCGACGCCGAAATTGGCGCAAATTCAGAATGGCCCACGAATACAGGGCTAGGAAATGGTCGGACCGGAGAGATTTGAACTCTCGACCTCCACACCCCCAGTGTGGCGCGCTAACCAGGCTGCGCTACGGTCCGCCAAGAGAGGGGGAGATGCTATAGGTTAAGGCACCAAAAACAATCTTTTTTGCCAAAACCCAAGGTTAATCAACCTTAAGCACAATGGTGGTGAAATCATCGGGCTGATGATCCGCTGCCTCGTGCGAGCGCCCCGCTTCATGAAGTCCGGCTACAATTTCAGCAGCCGATTCAACCTGATGACCGCCCAAGGTTTGAACAATGCGTTCCTTGCCAAAGAGTTCTCCGTCCTCAGCTGTCGATTCCTCAACCCCATCAGTCATCAGGGCCAGTAGATCCCCCGAGTCCAATGGCAAATCCTCGCTCACGGTGTATTGGGTATCAGGTTTCACTCCCAATGGTATCCCTGTACGTTTCAGTTCCTTTTTGAGTTTCCCTTCCCGATCCAGCCATAGTGCAGGCGGATGACCCGCACTGGCATAACGCACGGTCATTGCCGTGGGATTGAACCGGACAAAAAGCAGGGTGACAAACCGCTCTGAACCTGTGTCTTCATTGAGAACCCGATTGGCGCGGGTAAGGATTTCACTAACATCATCAAAATCCGCGGCCAGAATCCGTAAATACGCACGCGTTTCAGCCATTAACAGGGCCGGACCAATCCCGTGCCCGGTCACATCACCAACGACCAATCCGTAATCGCCTCCAGACATGGGAATGAAGTCATAATAATCCCCACCGGTTTCCTCAGCACTCTCTGTCAAGCCGGCCAGATCATACCCGACCAAGTCTGGAGGATTCTCAGGAAAGAGACGCTGTTGGATTTCCCGGGCAATCCGCATCTGCTCATTAGCTGCATGCAACGCACTTTCAGCCTCACGATGCCGCGTGCGATCACGGGCCTCACGCACCTCGCGTTCCACTGCCGGAACCAAACGAGCCAAATTCCCTTTCATCAAATAATCGTGCGCCCCAGATTTCATAATCTGCACCGCTAAATCCTCACCAATACCGCCACTGATAACGATGAAGGGAATATCCTGACCACTCTCCTGCAACAGCTTTAATCCTTCTGCCCCATTGAAATCAGGCAGGTTATAATCAGCGAGAATCACGTCCCACGTCTCATTGTCCAAGGCGGTTGTAAATTGCCTGCCGGTTTCCACCCGTTCACTGGTTACCTGATAGCCTCCGGCCTGAATTAGGCCCACCAACACCTTGGCATCCAAAGCCGAGTCCTCGATAATCAACACTTTCAAAGTTTTACTCATCGCCGGCCTCCTAACTCATTCGCTTTAGCGGTGATATCATCTTCGCTCATCAAGGATTCCCCCACAAGAATAGCCCTTGCCCCACACGCCTTCAGGCGTTCCACATCTTTACGAGAACGGATTCCGCTTTCAGCCACCAAGAGTGTTTTATCTGTATCAAGTTCTGCTGCCAAAGCCTCGGTAGTACCAAGATCCACTGAAAATGTCTTTAGATCACGGTTGTTAACCCCAATCAACGGAGCGTTAATTCCCTTGGCACGCATCAATTCCTCAGAATCATGCACTTCAACCAGAACAGACAAACCAGCAGCCGCAGCCAGGGTGTGAAAATCCATGAGCTGCGCATCATCCAGAATCGCCACAATCAACAAAACCGCATCTGCGCCCCACTCCACCGCCTCTGCGATCTGCCGGGCATCAATAATAAAATCCTTTCTTAACAACGGAATATCCACCACTTCCCTTATGGCCTTCAAATATTCAGGAGAACCCTGAAAATATTTTTCATCGGTCAACACCGAAAGGCAGCTCGCCCCAGCACTTTCATATTCTTTGGCTATCTGCACTGCATCAAAATCAGGTCTAATCACCCCTGCCGAAGGTGAGGCTTTTTTAACTTCGGCAATTAGCCCGATATCCCCTTCCCTAGGATCAGCCAATGCAGCCATAAAATCCCGCAACCCTCCCCTGGATTCAATCTTCGCACGCAATGAATCCACGGTAACCTCTGCATTTGGCAAGCTGTCCAGCTCTTCCCGTTTATGGGCAACTATTTCATCCAGAATAGTCATTACTCATCCTCTCCGGCAATACGCTTGGTCGGACATCCGGCCTGCAGCCAACCATTCACAAAATTATCCAAATCGCCATCCATCACTTCCTGCACATTTCCACTCTGAATCCCAGTACGCAAATCCTTAACCATCTGGTACGGCTGAAAAACATAGCTGCGAATCTGATTGCCCCAACCAATCGCCCCCTTGTCGCTGTAGAACCGTTCCATTTCCGATTTTTTCTCATCCTCACGCTTTGCATGCAGCTTTGCCAAAAGCAACTTCATTGCTCCTGCTCGATTCTGGTGCTGACTTCGCTGCGTCTGACTTGCCGCAACGATTCCAGTCGGAACATGGGTAATACGAACCGCTGTCTCAACCTTGTTGACGTTTTGGCCTCCTTTACCTCCGCTTCGGTAAGTGTCCACCCTCAACTCGGATGGGTCCAATTCTATATCCCCTTCATCCTCAATTTCAGCAATTACATCCACACTGGCAAAACTGGTGTGACGGCGATTGTTCGAATCAAAGGGGGATATCCGCACCAACCGGTGCACTCCCCGTTCAGCCTTGCTGAAACCAAATGCATTATCCCCCGAAATAGTCAGAGTAGCACTCTTGATGCCTGCCACCTCCCCTGGCATCAAATCCTGAACCGCCACCTGCCAACCCCGGCGCTCACCCCAACGTTGATACATCCTTAAAAGCATTTCGGCCCAATCACAGCTTTCGGTTCCTCCAGCTCCAGCGTTTATGGTCAGAATACAGTTACGTTTATCCTGCGGATCACTCAACATGGCCGCCAATTCCAAGGCATCCAATGAAACAATGAATTTAGAGGTGTCCGCTTCCAGTTCCTCAACCAAGGACACCTGCGTCGATTCATCCTCCTCAACCCCGAGCTCCACCATACCCAGAAGATCAGCCAATTGAGTTTCAGCCTTGCGAAAAGGTTCAATACGTTTCCTTAGGGAGGAAGACTCCTCAACAAACTTTTGGGCATTTTCGCGATCGTTCCAAAAATCATCTGCCGCCATCAACTCCTCAAGCTCAGCTAAGCGCGCCTCACTCTTGGCAACGTCAAAGAAACCTCCGTAACTTCTCCATACGAGATTCGGTTTCTGTCAACTGGGCCTGCACTGCATCAAACATACGGACCTCATTTAGCTCGATTAGCATCGGATTCCGAGTCCTTTTTCACTTCGAACCACCGACCTTTCACCTGCATTACCCCAATAAGGATACATACAAAAACCGCTCCCCAAGGAAGCCAATCCCCGTAACGCTGATAGAATGTAGGCGAACGAGGTCCGCGAAGCAGTGGGATTTCGACCAGCCGCGTCCCCTTGGAATACACATCTTCAGTGACCCCATGAAACTGCCCGAACTCATCGGCCCACCCGGTAATTCCGTTGTTACAACATCTCACCAGAGGCCGACGATTCTCTATCGCCCTCCAGGCAGCCGTCCGCGCGTGCTGCCACTGTTGATGACTGTTCCCGAACCAACCGTCATTGGTAAGATTTAAGAGAAAATCAACCTCTTCAGTAGCCGCACGTCTTGCCAGCTTGGGCACTACATCCTCAAAACAAATAATCACTGAAGTTTTGGCGTTACCCATATCAAAAACAACAGGGCCGACTCCCCGGCCAAAATTACCCACTGGCGCCAGCTTCCTGAGAAAGGGGAGTTGCCCAGAAAACGGCACGTATTCACCAAACATCACCAAATGCCGTTTGGCGTAAGAAGACCATTCTATTTCCCCTAAACCACGTAAAAACCCGTCCTCTGGCGGTATCAAAACCGCACTATTGTACGGCACCCCGTTAGTAGCGGTATCAGCTCCCCACACGCGCCAAATCTTCTTTTCACGAATAGATTCCTCGAGATTCGTAAAACGCTCCACCACATTTGATGGATTTAAAATCCCTAAAGGTGGCAAAGATGCCTCAGGCCACACCAGTAAATCCACATCCCCATCAACCCCAGCTTCCGAGAGATCCATCATATCCTCAAAGCGTTTTTCCTGACTCTTTTGGTCTCCCGCATTCCAAAGTACAGTTTGAGGAATAGCAGGTTGCACCAATGCAATTTTCAGGCTGCCACGCTTCTGTGCTAAAGGTTGCGACAAGACCGATCTCCCCAGTCCCAGAGCCACCATCAGCAGGAGCAGCGGCCCGGCCACTTCCAGCAATAGGCACGGAGTGAAACGATCCTTCTGGCGCCAACACCAAAAAACAAGCAACGCACCCACTGACCCCCAAGCTACTACCAGCGATACTCCCAATACCCCGGTGAATTGCGCCAACATCGCGAGTTGTGTGTAGTTGATTTGCGATCCACCCAGATAATT
>JASLKQ010000161.1 GCA_030747505.1 Verrucomicrobiota bacterium
ATCATTCCCAATAATTGACATTATGACCCTTAAGGACTAGGTTAAACCTCAAGGGGAACGATTTAGCATGGGCAAGGTAACCAAAATAATGTTGGGCCTGAATATTCTTGCGGGTATCGCCGGGATAATTTTCGGGATGGGAATAAAGGGAAATCTCAAGGATGCAAATGATGCGAAAGATAAAGCTGAAGCGCAAGCCAAGCTCGCAACTGGGGGAACATCCGAACTTCAATCTAAAAACCAAAAACTCAACAGCGATCTTCAATTGGCCCAGGGTCAACTGGCTTCAGTAACCAATGAGTTGGCCGTCGCAAAGACAGCCTTAAGTTCAGTTGAAGGCGACCAAGGCAAGCTAGCTACAGATTTACAAAAGGCAGGCAACGATCTAAACGAAGCATTATCGCAACTTACCGTAGCACGAAAAATGGCAGAAAGGGCCTCAAAATTGGAACAGGAAATCAGTGGCTACAGACGAATTGGAACACTCACGCAACTGCAAACTTTAAAGGCTAAAGCAGATAAAGCAGATAAAGCTGCTAAAGATGCAGCTAAAAAAAAGAAAAATACCGGCCCCAAAAAACCCATTACAGGAAGCGGAGGGGAAGTTGGTGCAATCGTGAGCTATGATCCTAAATTTGGTTTTTATGTGGTTAATCGTGGTGCCGACCACGGCCTTAAAAACGCACAAGAATTTAATGTCCTTCGAGGAGGAAGGCTTGTGGGGAAAATAAAGATTAAACAAACTCAACCAACCGTCTCAATAGCTGATGCAATAAAAGCTTTCACCCGGCAGCAACTACAGCCTGGCGATAAGGTGGTAAAATCAGACTAAACTCTTGGCTGGAATGAAAGCCGCCTTCGTTATTTTAATATTCTTACTTGTGGCATCCTTGGCGACTAGTGGATATCTCCTGATGGAGCAAAGCAACTCTCGGGTGATAATTGATAAATCCCATCAGGAGTCCACAGGGCTAAAAAAGAAAACACTCGAAATATCGAGCCAAAAATCCGCAGTTGAAAAAAAGCATGCGCAATTATTATCTGCATCCATCGGTATTAGTAACAAATTGAACGAAGCCGTGGCGCAGCTTGAGGCAGCTAAAAGTCAAACCCAACTTGAGAGGAAAAAAAACGAGAAGTTAACTGCATTAAATATAGAGAATAAAAAAAACACTTCGCACCAAATTGACAAGCTGACGAGCGAGCTGGCCGGGGCTCGATCTGACTTCAATTCCACCAAAATAAAGCTAACAGGAGAATTGCTTGACTCAGAAAATAGAGTAAATGAAATCTCAAACAAACTTGACGGTGCCAGTCAGGCGCTTAAGGCTTTCCTGTCAACCGGTTTGACTCCACAGGAAATCGAGGATTTAAAACGGATAAAACCTGTAAAGAACTCTGGCTTAAATATTTTATCGCCCCAGATGTTAAAGCCTGGAAAACTAACCACCCCTATTCAACTCAACCCCAAAACACCCTAATGCTTATGTATAATACAACTATTTCCCCCTGTTTGATTTTTTTCATCATCCTCTCCGGGCTTATCCTAACTACATCAACCGCGTGCGAAACGCCTGACACTGAAAATACCTCAGAAAGGCCTTGGAATGAGCCACGAGGGTATCAGTTTTTTGGTGCGGGGGGCGATCGGCGGCGCAGATAGGTGATTATTGTTTGATTGCCCGAGAGGGCACCACAACCATGTCCAATTGATGGTCATGACCTTCGGTTGGAACCGACTTTATCAGTTGATGATCAAAACCGATACCTATCTTGATTCCAGATATCTGAGGCAACCACCGGTCATAAAATCCCCGACCCCGGCCAAGCCGGTTACAAGCCTCATCAAATGCAAGACCAGGAACCAAGCAAATATCAATGTCTAAGGCATTTACCTCATCAGCTTCCGGCGGAGGCTCCTGGATCCCGAATTTACCAACCACAAGGTCTTGGATGGTTTCCGTAATTGCTGATTCATAGCCGCGACCAGCCTTAAAACGGGGAAAACAGACCCTTTTGGACTCGTCAAAGAGTCTTTCCACATCAGGCTCATCAGTCAAAGGGGAAAATAGCAGAACCGTTTGGGCGTCCTGCCATGCTTCAAACGACTTTATTCGGTCATATATCGCCAAAGAAGCCTCCTCGCGTTCCTCTGGTCGAATTCGAACCGCACTTATTTCAGCCCGAACTTTTGCCTTCTCTTGATTACCTTCCACCGGATTTTCCCTTCTCCTGAAGTGATCGCCAATGCAAGACCCGGTCTTTGATTTTCTTTTCCACGCCCTGCTCAGTGGGGTTATAGAAGCTTACATCAACTCCCAAATAATCCTGGGGAACATAATGCCCATCATAATCATGCGAGTATTTATATCCTTCTGCATTACCCAACCTTTCGGATCCTGCGTAATGACCATCGCGTAAATGTTTGGGTACAGGGATAGTCCGTCCGTTTTTCACCTCCTCAAGGGCCAAATCAATTGCTTTATAGGCACTATTACTCTTGTGGGCCGTGGCGAGATAGACGGTGGCCTCGGCAATCGGAATGCGCGCCTCGGGCCAACCAATAAACTCGGCTGCCTGATGGGCTGAAGTGGACAGCACCAGGGCCATGGGATCGGCCAGTCCGACATCCTCAGAGGCACTAATCATCAGGCGGCGCGTGATGAATCTCGGGTCCTCGCCTGCATGAATCATTTTGGCCAACCAATAGAGGGCTGCATCAGGGTCGCTTCCACGAATCGACTTAATGAAAGCGGATATAGTATCATAATGCTGATCCCCATTCGCGTCATAAACGATTGCCTTCTTCTGGATGCATTCCTCAGCCACTTCCATGGACACCCTGATCACACCTTTCTCATCAGGCATAGTGGTCAGCGCGGCGATCTCTAGGGAATTTAGAGCCTTTCGCGCGTCTCCATCAGAAACCTTCGCCAAATGTCCCAAAGCCTCCGGTTTAACCTCCATTTTCAAGTGCCCCAAGCCACGTTCGCTGTCAGTCAGTGCACGTTCCAGAAGTACGCGAATATCCTCCTCACCAAGGGGTTGCAGCTCGAATATTTGAGAGCGCGACACCAGTGGTGAGTTTACAAAAAAGAACGGGTTATGGGTGGTAGCCCCAACAAGACGGATGGTCCCCCCTTCAACATCGGGCAATAACACATCTTGCTGGGATTTATTGAACCGGTGAATTTCATCTATGAAGAGAAGGGTGGGGCGACCCGTGTTCTCGAGCCGATTTACTGCACCGCTCAGAACCCTGCGCATTTCGGCCACATTGCTTTCCACCCCACTTAATCGTTCAAACTTGCTCTCAGTCCGGTTGGCGATTATTTGAGCCAAGGTGGTCTTCCCCGTTCCAGGAGGGCCATAAAATATTAGAGACTGAATCCGGTCGGCCTCTATGGCGCGCCTAAGCAGCATGCCCGGCTTGAGGATGTGCTGCTGCCCTGCATATTCATCAATTGTTCGAGGACGCATCCGGGCTGCCAAGGGGGCCTGTTTTTCTCCAGCAACACGATCTGCTTTAGGAGCTTCATCTTCAGGCCCCGGGTCACCATTAAATAGATCACGTTCTGCCACTTGTTTTCAGCTTAATCGATGAGGCTAAAGAAGGGCACAAAAAAACCCAAACCAGACCGCGCGTACAAGGCCCAAGGAACGATGATTCCAAGGTGGGGCTCAATCAATACCTTACGAATTCCAATCAAGGCCTGACGGCCAGCATCGAAGGCAAGGCTCCATTTATTTTTATTACCTTCCAGGGCGTGTAACTTTGCGCGGCCCGGTCGGGTAATAACAACTTACCTCATATTAGGCCTTTCCTCAAGTTGACTTTGCTTACATCAAGCAAGAAGTTGCTCCAAATGCCCCGTACATCGTGTATTTTTATTGCTTGCCCACGCTTACCTGCCCCTACAGCTCCATTATGTGGCAGGAGTTATTTATCACGCCTTGGGAAAAGCCCTTCAGGCTCACCAATCTTATGGTCAGCTCCCAGCTCACCCCAACCTGACTCGGCAATATTCACCGTTTCCACCGGTAAATTCATTTGCTCCATAATTCTCTGACTGGTAGTGGGCAGATAAGGCTGCAGCCACACAGCCAGCAACCGACAGCCTTCGGTTAAATTATAAAGCACCTCGCCCAAGCGCTCAGCCTGCTCAGGGTCTTTCGCCAGCTTAAAGGGGGCGGTTTCGTCCACATACTGGTTTAAACGAGTGACATACCCCCAAATGGTCATTAATCCCGCCTGCAGTTCATTAGCCCGCAGTTGTTTCACGAGCTTGTCACGAGCTTCTGTTGCCTCACTAGCTAACTCATCATGCCGGTTGGGCACAACGCCATCACGGTATCGATTGAGCATGGAGAGGGAACGGTTTATCAGGTTACCCAACCCATTGGCCAGTTCAGCGCCATAGCGAGCGGCAAACCCTTCATCAGTCCAGTTCCCGTCTGGCCCAATTGCCAGTTCCCTCACGATATAATAGCGGAAAGCATCCAATCCCCACTCATCAATCACCTCAATAGGATCCACCACATTACCGATGCTCTTACTCATTTTAAGGTTATCCTTTTGCCACCAACCATGCACCAATACTTGTTTTGGCAACTCCAAACCGGCAGCCTTCAGCATAATGGGCCAGTAAACTGCATGGAATTTGAGGATGTCTTTACCGATT
>JASLKQ010000162.1 GCA_030747505.1 Verrucomicrobiota bacterium
AAGCGAATTGCCGGCACTACACCAACTCTTTGGCGGGAGGGCTGTTAAGAGTGTGAAGCCTAGGGGCTTTTACTCCAGCGGACAGGAAGAGACGGTCTACCTTAGCTCAGAGGATTTACTGGCTATCACGCGATGCATTTGTCGCAGGGTTTTGGTGGCTTCATCTGGGCTAATTTTCCCAAACATGATCGCTGCAGCGGGGTCAACATGCCGAATAATGTGGCAATATTTGCTGTTGGCCATCATCCCGAGTAATTCACCGGTTTGACTGAAAACCAGATCTCCTTGTGAGGGCTGAAATTCACCCATCAGTGCGCGAATGAAGCCTTTTTCCAGTTTGACGTAGTCCCGGTTCTTGGGATCCATCTGAAAAATGACTTCACCAAATTTGCGTCCATCTTTTTTAATGAGGAACGCCTTGGGAAACTTGAAGGGTTTGGCCGCCAGTTTATAGGGTTTGATGCCCAACTTCACTAAACCCTGAACCTGTGGGGAATCCAGAGGGCCGATCGGAGCGATGATAATACGTGGGTCACTTTCAAGGAAACGAATGTGGTGCAGATTCTGCGGCTTGCTGCTGTCCTTGGATAACGTGCCATACGTTTCTTTTTTGCCGAAAACATTCCCTGCCACTCTGAAGTGGGTGTCCTTGGTGTGCGTGATGGCGTGCACATAAGGCGCCTTTTTGCGGCCCTTTTCATCGTATTCCATGACCTCAATCAAAACAGTTTTGGTGGAGAGATTGCGGCTGCCAAAAGTGCGTGTAGTGGTGGTCAAATCGATGTGGTTCTGGTCATACATAGTGGCCATCATGTTGGCGTTGATGGGCTGGTCGGGGATTTTTTTGATAACCTCTTCTCTTAACTGGCGGGCGGCTTCCTGTGCAACCTGCTTGTCCTGCTGCTCGTTGGCAACCGCTTTGGCTAATTCCTGTGATTGAGTTTTTGCAGTGGCCAAGGCTCGCTCAATATTAACCACCTTGTTTTGGGCCGTCTGGGCTCTATCTTCAGCACTTTGAACCCGCTCCTTGGCTGCAACAGTCTCGGCGTTAGCCTTTGCTACTTGAGCATTGGCCTTCGCCGCAACCTCTTTCGCGGCGTTCGCTTCGATCCTTGCTTCTCCGGCCTCTTTTTTGGCGGCTTGGGCAATAACTCCGCGTTCTTTTGCCAGTGCCTCGGCGGCAGCGAGTTGTTTGTCCAGATTTTTGACCGTATTTCTGGCACTCGTTAAGTTGGTGGTAGTTGTATTGAGGTTGAACTTCAGTCCGTCGATATTGGTGTTCAGTTCGGCGATCTTGTCCACCAGCTTTTGGTTTTGTTCGGTGTTTTCCTTGGCTTCCTTCGTGGCGAACTCTTTGAATTGTTCGTACTCGCTGAGGATGGCCAGATTCATTTTTTCGGCATTACCCAGAGCCTGCTCCTTGTTTCCCAACTTCTCCTCGACGCTGCCCAGGGTTTCCTCGGTTTCGCCCAGAGTTTCCTGAGTTTCATCCAATTTTTGTTCTGTGGCGGCCTGTTCCTGCTCTGACTGGTCGAGCATCAGTTTGACTAGTTCCAAGTCCTGCGAGGGGTCGCCCATGCCTGAGCCCAAGGTTTCGGCACCTCCCGCAGCGGGAACATTGCTATCCTGATCCAGATTGTCCCAAGCAGTGAAGTGGATGAGATTCAGCAGGAGAAAATCGCAGATGATGAGTAAGAGTGTTTTATTCATGGCATCCCTCTCGGGTGATTCAGTTATTTATGCTGTCCCCAAGGAGCCTGTTTTGTCCTCTTCTCCCCGGATGAGCGCCTCGCGTGTCGGCCGGAGGTGTTTGATTTTTACCAGCGCCACACAAAGGATACCAAAAATATTCGAGGCGTAGGCGGCCGAGAGATTGATGGCGTCTGTTTCTATAAGTAATTTGGCTGCCAGGGTCAGGGCTGTGCCAGCGATGCCAATGTAGAGGCCCATATCAAACAGATTGTCCTCATTTTCCAAAAGCTGGAGCTTGAGGCGGGAGTCTCCTTTGCCGGATATAATTTCCCGTATCTTGTTGGTGCAGGAGGTGAAAACAACGATTTGTATGGCTGCAAAAAACACGATGAGAAGCACATTGACGAGGAGAGTGGTGTTGGCGGCTAGCATGGTATTGGTGTTGTTTAGGGTTTCTATATTTTCTGTTTCTGATAGTTGGGGAACATTAATGGCGATCTGGTATTCCGATGAATAGACGGACTGGAATAGCATCGGTTCGGATAATCCGAAAAGGAAAACTAAGAGGGCCACCGCCATGGCTCGCCGGCGAAAGAGCAGAGCTTGCAGGGACTCTCTGTCGACGGCCTTCAGGACAAAAAAGCTGTTCCATGCGCGGATGATGACAAAACATCCTAGGCCAATAAGCAAGTATTTTACCAGCAGGGCCCAGTGAGGATTCTTGTAACTGAATGATGCTACACTGACCAAGGCAGGGCCTCCCCGGGTTAAGGGGAGTTGTCGCTCAAGTAGGGCCTTTAGTGCTCCACTCCCGCTTTGACGAGCAGGGCCATTCATGGCCTGAGCCAGCCATTCTTCTCCCTGCCTACCGTATTTCATTAGATAATTGGCTACACCTCCAGGGTTTTCACTCCAAACACTGGCCGTGTAGATGATCGGGAATTTAGTAAGATGTAGAGGGACAAACCCGAGCTTAATCCATTCCTCTCTGGAGATTTGTTGGTCAGTGCCCGCTATTTCTTTGAATGTTTTGACGAGAGGTGAGTGGACGGCTTTGAGCTCTTCAAGGGAAATGGAATTACTGCGGATATCAAAATCCTTTAATTCTCCCGGGCGGGACTTTTCACCGTCACCGACAGCAGGTCGGTCACCGGTCGGGATTTTTGCCCAATCATCCAGATCAATGATGTTGTCGGACCCGGCCCATTTGGAAAAGTTTTCTTCCTTGCCCAGATCCAGTCCTCGAAGTTCGTTGGCCTCAAGTTGGCCATCGGGGGTTGTATCGTAACTATTGAACGGATAGAGGATGGTTTGAATCTTGGCGATTTTGGCGAAGTCAATGAGGGCCTCCGGGGATGAAGTACGGCTGGTGATTTCGCCCATTTGTTCAAAACTTAAGCGGGTGCCCAGCGTGATTGTCGCGTGCATCGTTCGCTCGACCTGATTGGTCTGCCCGGTGTCCATATATGTAAGTAAGTTTTTTCGCAGGTCCGAGTGCAGTTTGTGGTGGCCATCCAAATAGGCAAGTAAAGCTGCTGCGGAACGGTACTGTGGGGTGACCTCTTTAAGTCCGTAGAGTTCATCCTTCCTGCCACGCCTGCCCTCGAGAATTTCCATGTAGTGGACACGCCGGGCAGGGTTTACAAATATGGAGAGGGCATTGGGGAACTTTTTTACGGTTTCGGGTGCTTCACCGTCCCGGGCTTGTTCATCTCCCAGCTCAAGAAGCGCCCGGACCGACTCGTTGTCCCCAGAGCTATAGCGGTTGGAGATAAATTCTTTGAGCTGATCGGGACTTTGTCCATCCGGCGAGCTAGGATTGGATGTAGAGTGGTTTCCGTCAGAACTTTTTGACATTGAAAGGCCGGCTTGTTCCAGAGCTTTGGGGTGGAGGGTATTGTATTGGACAGGAAACAACCAACCACTCGCGAGCAAGAGGGTGGCGAATACCCCGTGGAAGATGAGCTGCTGAATCATAAACGGTTTCTCAGGTTTATGCTGCTCCATTATTTGTGTCCTCGATTTATTTTCTGTCTCTCCAGACGGTCAGGGTTTCGACGGCGAAATCAGCTGTAATGTTCAAAACCTTGCACATCTTCAAACGAGTATTGGTAAGTGAGGAATAAAAGCCAAGCGCAGGATATAAAGCCTACTGCTTTTATTTTTCAGGAGGTTTTCTGGGTATCTTCGCGTCCAACCCTCCATAGTTTGTGGTAAAGTGGCTTTTTGCCACGGGAATAAGGGATTCCAGTACCGCCGGATACGCCAGTATCCCCGAGAGACACAGGTGCCAGCAATTAGGTGGGCATGCTTTCTGATAGGTCCGGCTTTACCCGTTTTTCCTGCTTAAACAGGTTGGGTTAGGCGAGATCTGCACAAAAACAGGTCCTACTTGTCCCGGCTCACAGGCGCAGTTAGAGTCGGTGCCTATGCAGACACGTATCCTTGGTAACTCCAATTTGGAACTAACTCCCGTAGGCTTTGGCACCTGGGCCATTGGCGGGGATGATTGGGGGATGGGTTGGGGGCCTCAGGATGAGGCCGATTCCATTGCGGCGATTCTGGAAGGCTTGGAATCGGGCATTAACTGGATTGATACTGCTCACGCCTACGGCTTTGGTGTATCTGAAGAAGTGGTTGGCAAGGCGCTCAAGCAGTGGGGTAAGCCCGTGATCGTTGCCACCAAGTGCGGGGTTTTACCCAATGAGGACCGCACGCCCAACCGGTTTACCTCGCGCGCGACAATTCTGGAGGAAGTGGAGGGTTCCCTGAAGCGTTTGCAAACTGACTGCATTGACCTTTACCAGCTCCATTGGCCTGAGCCCGATGAAGGCGTGGAAGAAGCGTGGCAGACCCTGCTGGAGCTTAAGGATCAGGGTAAAATCAGATGGCCCGGGGTCAGCAACTACTCGGTGAATCAGCTTGAAAGGGCTGCGTCCCGTGGCCCGGTTTCTTCATTGCAACCACGCTACAGTTTGCTTAACCGCC
>JASLKQ010000163.1 GCA_030747505.1 Verrucomicrobiota bacterium
GACTATGCCGGCTGGCGCGGGGATTGCGGGATCCACTGAATGGCAGGTGAAACAGGTCTTGGTCATGAACAAAACCTTGCCCTTGGCGATCAGGGCCGGGTCAGTCAAGTCAACTCCCGAAAAGTCCACCGTCTTGGGTGCTTCATATTTACCGTCCTTGGCAATACTCCGCTCGATCAATTTCTCGCTGGACTCGTCTTTGCTGAGTCCAGCAATCTCTGTTATTGCCTCTTCGATTCCCGCCAACTTGGAGGCCGAGGCGGCTTCAATTTTTTCGCGCTTGGCCAAACGCGCCTTTGCAGCATCCGCACCAATGGCTTGCCCTGGCTCATAGACACGGGCCACCACAAAGCCTCCCAACAAAAACACAGCCAGAAGAATAAGGCTAAAAAAACTGGACCCTTCGCCGTCGTGATTGAAATATTCGTCGCTCATTATTTGCCTACCACCTTGGCTTCTGAATGTAGTTTAACGTAAACCCCCATCGTTTCGGCGATTCGTGGATCCCTCTGCGGATAGGGAGGGTGCTTCTTGAAAAAGTAAAGGAACGCAATCGACAAACAACCGCCCATCAATAACAAGCAACCAAGATCAATCCATATCAACCTCATCCACCCAGAAGATTCGTGAATCAAGGGCATGATATTGTAGCTCATGTCACAGAAATGAATGAACCAGGCAAGAACAGCCACCGTGATCATCACTTCCGATCTGACCTTTACGTCCTGCCTCAGCAAGGCTAGGAACGGAACAAAGAAATGACCAAAAATAATTAACATACCCACCCACCACCATGGTCCCTGCTCTCTTTTCACGTACCAAAAAGTTTCCTCCGGGATGGAGGCATTCCAAATAAGAAAATATTGAGAAAAATGGATGTAGGCATAAAAAACCGTGAAAGCAAAGAACAGCGTCGCGTTGTCCTTGAGCGTTTTTTTCTGCACCACGTCCTTGAGCGGGCCATGGGTTTTCAACTGTAGAGCAATGACGTAAATGGTAATCAGAGACACCCAGACACTTCCCGCAAAATAATACACACCATACATGGTGGAAAACCATTGGTGCTCCAAGCCTTTCATCCAGTCAATCGCACCGATGGTCAACGTAGCCGCAAATACAAAAATCCCAGCAGCTGCCAGTTTGCGGTTGTATCCGGTCCACTTGGCATCACCATCCGAATCCTGTGCCAATGAATGCTTGCGCATCAACCAAGTAAACACGCCCCAAATCACAAAACAGAGCACCCATCTAATGTGCCAAAAGCCAGTGCTTAAATAACCCCTCTTCGCATGCCAGGCGTGGTCGTGTGTTTCATTGGGTACGGTTGCATAGTATTCCTTTTCCGATTGCATCCACGAATAAAAAGCACGCGGTCTATCAGGACCATGAGCAGCGTGATCTGACTCGCCTTCTTTGTACTCCACCTTTTCCCCGTGCACCTCGGCCGCTTTTTTCTCAGCTTTAATTGCGTTGTTGTTTTTCTCGTGTTCACTCGCTTTTGCGCCAGCAGAAATAGTCACAAACTCGCTTCCCGAGAATAGTGCAATCGGAACAAAGAACACGGCCAACAACGGCAATAAACAGGCCAAATGCTCTGCGATTCTTCTAATTGGTACAATCCAGTGGGTGTCCAGAAGGTAGTGTAAAAGCACGAGAAAGAATCCACCGAGGCAGATGCTCAAATAGAACATAAAGGAAACCAGCCAAGCATGTGCTAAGTGCGTCTTTTCGCCCATCAAGATACCCACAATAGCAATCACTGCCCCAATTAGGATTAAAGCCAACGGAAGCTTAACCCACGCGGGAAGCCCGGTTTCCGGTTCTGCCTTCTTGGCACTGGCTTTTTTCTTAGCAGTCATTAAACGATAAAACCTAACTATTACTCGCCTTCTTTCTTCACTTCCGGCAGTTGGCTAAACTGCAGAGCACGGACGTAACTGATCACATGCCACAAATCCTCATTATTCATCTTGGAATCATAAGCAGGCATCCTATAAGAAGCTATTCCAACTGAGTTTGTGGTTAAATTGTATCCATTCTTTAAAACATCAAAAAGATATCCATCTTCTATTTGAACCAACCTATGCTGATGCAAATCAGCGGCAACAAGGTTATACTGAGAAGTGATCCCGTTACCATCACCCGCCTTCCCGTGGCAGGGAGCACAGTAAATGTTATACCTTTCCTGGCCGCGTTTAAGTGTTTTTTGATTAACTTCGAGTGGATTAACTTTAACCCATTCATCGGCACCCTCTTTTCGGCCCGTGTTAACCGGTGAATTATCTATAGGGGCACCACGGACAACCGTACCCGCTACTGGCAACCTTGATCCCCGTCCATCGCCAGCCCCGAAATCTTCGTCGAAAAGATTGGGTGCCTGCGGTCTCACCCTGGCCTGTCGGTCCATGTCGGGGAAAATCTCAATCGGCCGGTTGCGCGTAAGCGAACCCCGAAATCCGGCTGTGGCAATGACCAGACAAACAATAACTGCAAATCCTGTGATGAAATAGCGCATTATTCGTTTACCAGCTCAATATGCTTGCTGCCGCTCTTTTTTAGCAATTTGCGTGTTTCCTCTTCGTCGTATTTCGGGTCATCCGCCTCGATTACGACGAAAAACTTGTCGTGGGTGACATCCGCAAACCGCATGTTTTTAAGAAGCGGATGATGGAGCCTCGGGAGGCGGTTCAGCCACAACATCCCTAACAACGAGCCAAAGGCACCGGAAAGAATAGTCATTTCGTAGGCAACAGGAAAGGATGCGAACGGGCTAAAGTTCGGCTTGCCGCCCACTGGAATTCCATAGTCATATGCATTCATGTACCAGATCATCAGCATTCCACCAAAGAACCCGCACAAACCGCACACAAATGTAAACCAGCCCACTGGGGAATTTTTCAGGCCCATCGCATCGTCCATTCCATGCACCGGAAAAGGCGTGTGAACATCCCACCTTGTAAAGCCCTCATCCCGCACCTTCTCGGCGGCATGCATGACACCTGCCGGCGTGTCAAACTCGGCCATCAAACCGTACGGTATCTGGTAGTCGTCCAAAGATTCCATCAGTGTTTAGCTCCTCCAAGTGGATGATGCGGATCTGCCTGTGCTGTAACTCCCTTGACCTCCGATATGGCGATCAACGGCAGGAACCGGCAGAACAGCAGGAACAATGTCATGAAAAATCCAAACGTACCGAAATAAGTTATCATGTCCACCCACGTCGGTGAGTAGTAACCCCAGTTACCCGGCATGAAATCATTGTGTAGAGATGTGACCACAATCACAAATCGTTCCATCCACATTCCGATATTTACAAATCCACAAATGACCCAGATGAACCAGGGTGTCGTCCGGCACCATTTAAACCAGAAAAACTGCGGAGCCAAAACATTGCAACTGATCATCCACCAATAGGACCAATTCATGTCACCAAAGGCACGGTTCTTGAACGCGTACAACTCATAGGGATTACCACCGTAGTAAGCGATGAAGAACTCCATGCCATAAGCATAACCAACGATAGAACCAGTCACCAAAATCACCTTGGACATGACCGCCAGGTGGCGAATGGTCACAATCTCATTCAACCTGTAAAGGGAGACCAACGGAATCATCAGCGTCATCACCATCGCGAAGCCTCCGAACACAGCTCCCGCCACAAAGTAGGGAGGAAAAATGGTCGTGTGCCATCCCGGCAACTGCGACACAGCGAAGTCGAACGACACGATGGAGTGTACCGACAATACAAGCGGCGTTGAGAGACCGGCGAGCAAGAGATAGGCTTTTTCGTAGTTGCTCCAGTGCCGATTAGACCCGGTCCAGCCCAGTGAAAATGCCCCGTATAGGAACTGGGCAATCTTGTTGCGCAACCGGGCGGCAGGCTCAGTCACCTTACCGGCAACCTTTCGAAACCGATCCCGCATCGTAGCCAGATCGGGAATCAGGCCCATGTACCAGAACAAGACCGATACGGTAAAATACGTAGAGACTGCAAATACATCCCACAGTAAAGGCGATCGAAATTGAGGCCAGATCGAGTTGGCGTTAGGCAATGGAAACAGCCACCAGTCAAACCAAATACGGCCGACGTGAACCCCCGGGAAAATACCAGCACACATCACCGCGAAAATAGTCATAGCCTCGGAGGCGCGGTTGATGGATGTCCTCCATTTCTGCCTTAGCAAAAACAAAATAGCGGAAATCAGGGTCCCAGCGTGGCCAATACCAATCCACCATACGAAATTTACAATTGCCCATCCCCAAGCGACGGGATGATTCAATCCCCAAACACCTACACCTGTGGAAATCAGGTAAACCAAACCAAGCGGCAGGCCAAGGGAGACAAACAAACTCAGGCTAATAGCCAACTTCCACCAGCCCGGGGTTTTGTTTTCGATGACACCGGCAACAGTATCGGAAATCCAGCCAATGGAATGATTATTCTCCACTAACGCCGGCCGCTCCAGTTCTACCGGAGGAGGAGCGATTTTAACGGAAGATGGAACTACATCGTGAGCCATCAGTGCTTGGACTCCTTCCCGTTCGTCT
>JASLKQ010000164.1 GCA_030747505.1 Verrucomicrobiota bacterium
GTAAACGTGTCAGTATTGTTCTCGAAGAAATTAAATGCGGCTCCCAAATCGACAATATTGCCGCTTGGATCAGTGAAGGAAAAATCGTCTGCATAAAGTCGTCTCAAGAACGCATAATCTTTAGTGATGCGAACCCGGCCCCATTCATCGGAGAGTTGCGTGATCTCTTCCGTGATCTTTCCGACTTCGTCAGTCGATACCGCTGACTGCGTCGGGCCAGTGGAAACACATCCAGACAGCATTGTACCGACAGCAACGAACATCACCAATAATCCTAACTTTTTCATGGAAAACCAATGAGACACCAATGCCAGTTCACCGTCAAGCGGCCAAACAAAAGAGTCGATTTAACTGTAGCCCCCAAACAACAACCCTGCGGCGTTCAAGTGGTGGAGTCGTCTAGTATAACTTCATTGCGTGCTGCATTTTTCTCGCGACAGACCATATAGCCAAGCCAAACCCAGATCGTCACACCGACAACTAAACCAATTACTGCACCAAAAGGCATACTCACCAAAAACATGTAATCCTCATGGCCAAGCACAGCCATAGTAATCACCACTCCCCCGACCACTGCAACGACCATCACGGCCATCCCGCCAAATTCTACTGTTAGCGTTTTCATGGCGGGACTCATTACGCCCTTGTCGGCGCGAGCCGAAACCACTAGCCAGCGCGTAATGAATCCCACACCAATCAATACCAATACGATGGTGGCAATCCAGACCGTTTCAATTGTCATAGTGAGGAAACGGCCATCCCATTGAGCGCAGTTTTCAAGGCGTTTTAACTGTTGCCGCAAAATGCCTTCAGGCTCAAAAAAATAAGGGTCACTCGCGAACCCGATCGTATTCACGGTTGACTGCCTTGCTTCCCCAACGGTCGACTACAGCGCGCAGTGCATTGTCGGTTTCAGGGAATCGCCCTTTGTCGTTCGTTTCTAAAATCCAACGATAGAGAATATCCCTATGCTTTCCGATTTCTATGGCGATCTTACGATCTACTGAGTGGATCAGGTTTTTGGTTTCATGCGGATCGTTTTCCAGATCGTAGAATTCTTCCGCCGGACGCACCTCACTGGCAAAATGGTCCTGCACTGCATTCAGCGTGCCTTCTCGGTGCATCTGAGCCAATAGTTTCATGGACGCTGATCCACTGCGGTAGTTGGGCTGAAGGTAGGGTTTATCGGTCATGAAATTGTGAATGTATTTAAACCGTTGAGTGGTCACGGCCCGAATACGGTCAATAGTGAAGTCACATCGGTCACGTGCCGAAACAACGTAATCGCGGTGAAAGTCGGGACTCAGCATATTCCGGCCTTGCATGTTGCCCGGAACACCGATACCGGCCAAAGCGAGTGAAGTCGCCCCGAGATCAATGCCACTGACCAAGTCATTACGGACTCCACCGCTTTCAATACCAGGCCCAGCCAGGATAAACGGAACTCGAATACCTTCGTCGTAGATGAATTGTTTATGGCGAGGCAAGGCGCAGCCATGATCAGAGAAAAAGAAAATAACCGTATTTTCATAATGCCCATCTCGTTTGAGGGCCTCTATGATCTCACCCGTGGTACGGTCCAGCTCAAGGATGGTGTTGTAATGATCGGCGATCATCTGTCGAAACACGGGATGGTCCGGATAGTAAGGATGCACCTCGATTTCATCTGGCTGGATGATTTTGCGGGAATTACCAAGGTTCTTGCCGCCCTTCAGTTGAATCTGGCCAAAGAAAGGTTGGTCGCTCGGACACTCTGACCAAGCGGTTCCCTCCTTGGCCCCGTGAAACCCCATTGGTGCATGCACATGATCGTAGAGATCATCTTCATCATACACGAAGTTGTAATGAAATTTGCCGTCGTTGAAGGTGTAATACCCGGCAGCCTGAAAGATTTCAGGGATGGTTTTCACCCCTAGATGATTGGGCTCCCAATGCTCCATTTTATTTCCGCGCCACTCGGAAAAAGAACTGTAATGTTCATGCGCTCCGATTGAGGTTTGGTACATACTGGTAATATTGGCCGACCGAGTGGGAGAACAAACGCCTGCTGTCATGTAGGCGCGGTCAAAGCGGATACCATCCGAAGCCAGTTGATCGATGTTAGGGGTCTGGACTACAGTATCTCCGTAACAGCTCATCCAGTCATTGGTATCCTCCACGTAAATCCACAAGATGTTGGGCTGTTTCGGTCCCACCTTGGGAGAAGGTTGGTGCGAGTTTTGCCCCATCACCATAGTAAGGGAGAGGCACATGAGCATGAATGAGATGGTTTTCATAAAGGCTAATTGCATGGTGTTTTTGATAATCATATTAATGCTTCGAATTACTGCTGTTGATTCAGGAGCCAGTTTGCCATGACAATCACTTCCTCCCGAATGGTCGGCCATGGATGAGTGCCTCCCTTCTTGATGATGAGTTTTGCTTGCACGTCAACCGCTTTAAGGGCCGTAACCAATACTTTAGATTGCTGCAGTGGTACCAAAGGATCGGCGTCACCGTGAATAACTAGAAATGGAGGGGCTTGCTTGTTGACAAGCCGTGCAGGTGAAATAGCCATCGATTGCTCCCTAACTTGCCGATCGGTAAGATCACCATTGGTTTCGCGAAAAGCGAGGCTTCGAAGGCTTTGATTGATGCGACCGGCTTTTCTAGGATCGAGAAGTCTGCCTCCATAGTCCAAGAAATCTGTAGGGGGGAAAAATACGCCCACGGCTGCGACTGAGGCATCCAGATCGCTGTCTGTCGGTGGATTAGTGACTGCGACCAAACTGGCCAAGTGCCCCCCAGCAGACGCACCAAACAAAGCAAGGGTGTTCGAATTGATGGCATAGTCGCTGGCATGACGTTTCACCCATCGAATTCCTTCCTCGATATGAGACTTCATGTCTTGAGCAGAGAAACGACTGACAGATCCCGGCCGGATTGCAAACACATGAAAGCCCCGTCCACACAACTCCTCGAAGAGCCCCGCGCGATTGAGGTCTCGAATCTTCCCTCGATCGGATGACCAACCACCGCTGGCGATCACCACGACGGCATGCCCATTGAGGTTCTTTTTCGGAGTAAAAATATCTGCTACTAAGGCCACACCGTGGGCTTGATGATAAACCACATCTTCCTGCTGGTTGTAATGGGGATTTGAGGCGCTTACAACGCAGGCCGTTGTGAAAATGAACGACACCATGAATATCAATACTGATCTAAACATAGGAACTCAGGCATCGTGAATCTTAACAGGCGATCTTACAAGCAAGACCTTACTACACAGAACGAATTGGGCGTGTTGCTACCTTGGGCCAGAAGACCTAACTGTCCCTAGCCCGCCTCCCAGCGCATTACTGAAAGGAGTTCGCTTGTCCGTCACTGTCGCGCTGGTTATGCGCTGGCGGTGACAGACGTGATATGGACACTGACCCGGTACCGGAAGGTTTAGTTGCACACCCCACCAGAAGCACGGCTGCGATTGTTGTTAGTATGTGTTTCATTTCCCTTCCAATCATTCAATCGGGTTATCTTGCGAGTTTGACAAATTCCAGTGTTTGGGCCTCCCTGTTATTGACAACAAGTGTTTTGGCGTCGAGTCGGGCAAGGTCCTGTAATTCAAAATTCGCCTGGCCCGAAATCAAGGAGTGATTTTCAAAACGGCCGTTGATCCGATAGAAGACCTTTCCGTGAGAATGGATTTGAAACTGATCGGTCCCTGGCAGGTATTCCAATCCTTGGATTCCGTAAGGTGATTTAAATTCAATACGATAGTCTTTGATGTGCTGAAACGATGAGTCAAATTCTACGATTTTATCCAGATGTTCATCATCAAAAAAGGACTCCGCCACAAAAAAATGGCCCTTGTGATGCGTAATACCTCCAGCACAAACGGTGAAGTGTGCTCCGACATCGTGCTTCTCAATCAATGCCAGTGACTGAGCGTTGTAGACATGCACGCGATGTTGGTTTGTGCCGTTCGAGTCACAACCACTTACGGCTGCGTAAACAAGGCCTTTAACATGAACAATTCCACCGTGGTGCAGCATCAGTTTAGGCCCCGCCTTGACTAGCTTGCCATTGAGGTCGTATTTGAATAATTGCTGGGTGTTCTGAACGTAGACATATTTGCCATCGGTCGCGACGCCTTGCTGGCCATCGTCGGCTGGTATATGCAACCGACCTGTCACGTGGAACACAAGCGGATCTCCCGCCTCAACAGCGGCATCGTGAATTGAGATTTCTTTAGGCGCCTCACCACACCCCAGCAGCACCAAGGCTGCGATTGTTGTGAGTAGGAGGTGTTTCATTTGCCGGCGGCTTCCAGTTCCTTCTTAGTCTTGCCGCCGTGCTTGCGGAGTAGTGAGACAATTTCAGTACGACCGCTATTGTTAGCAGAATCAAGCGGAGTCCTCCCTTGCAATGGGCCAAACTCTAC
>JASLKQ010000165.1 GCA_030747505.1 Verrucomicrobiota bacterium
CAACGATTCCAAGGATGATGCGGCGGTATATGATCTGGGCAACGGAGAAGCGGTGATCAGCACGACCGATTTCTTTATGCCGATTGTCGATGATCCGTTTGACTTCGGCCAAATTGCCTCGGTCAACGCCATTAGCGATATCTATGCCATGGGCGGAACACCCCTTATGGCTATTGCCATCCTGGGTTGGCCTCTGGAAAAACTCCCGCCCGCCGTAGCCGCAAAGGTGCTGGAAGGGGCCCGAACTGCCTGTGCACGAGCCAACATTCCACTGGCCGGCGGCCACAGTATCGATGCCCCTGAACCCATCTTTGGGTTGGCGGTAACCGGACGGGTTGCCCTCAACCAACTTAAACGTAATGACGCAGCGGTTGTCGGCTGTAAACTCTTTCTCACCAAACCGCTCGGAGTCGGGCTGGTTACCACAGCTCAAAAGCGAGGGATTGCCGAAGAAACCCATGTAAAAGGTGCAGTGGAACAAATGACCACGCTCAACCAGATTGGCAGCCACTTAAGCGAACTGGAGGAAGTAAAAGCCCTAACCGATGTGACTGGTTTTGGACTCCTGGGTCACCTTACCGAGCTATGTGAAGGCAGTGGCGTAAGTGCCACAATCGACAGCACCAGGGTACCTCGTCTACCCAATACCGATCACTATATTGCTCAAGACTGTTCTCCCGGAGGCACCGATCGGAACTTTGAAAGCTACGGCCATAAAATCAGTCCTCTTACCGACTCACAACGCGCACTTCTCTGCGATCCCCAAACTAGTGGCGGACTGCTGGTTGCCGTAACGCCTGATGGCTTGGAGTCATTCAGTAAAGCGACTGCTGAACTGGAACTGGAATCTTTTGGCCAACTCACTGAAACCACCCAACCCCTCATCACCGTAAACTAATGGCCAAGACAAAATCCAACCTGCGTTCCATTCCCGGCGTTGACACATTGCTTGAAGCGGTTGGCGATTGTCCGCTGCCACACGCACTTGTGGCCGCCTCGATACGCGATGAACTGAAAATATTGCGTAAAGGAAAAGACATCCCCGAGCCAAAGAAAATCATCGAACAGGTCCGCCAAAGACTGAAGGAGTTGGAGCTTTCGCGGCTGCAACCGGTTATTAATGGGACAGGGATACTCATCCATACCAACCTTGGGCGATCCCCTCTTTCGCTCGTAGCCGAAGGAGGCTACACCAATCTCGAGATTGATCTTGCCAGCGGCAGGCGAGGCAAACGTGCCAGATACCTGGAAGATTGTTTGGCTGAACTATGTGGCGCAGAAGCGGCCATGGTAACCAATAATTGTGCAGCAGCCTTGGTTCTCATCCTACGCCATCTAACTGCAGAAAAAAAAGAAGTGGTCATTTCCCGGGGGGAACTCGTGCAAATCGGAGGCGACTATCGTATCCCGGACATTCTCGAGAGCACCGACGCACAATTAAAGGAAATTGGAACCACCAACCGAACCAACCTGGCGGACTACAACAAAGCCATTGGCAAAGACACGGCACTGGTACTGAAGGTACATCGCAGCAACTTTTTTATGGAAGGTTTTGTCGGTAGCCCTGATCGCCGTGAACTGGCCGCTTTAGCCCGCAAAAAAAGGGTTCCTTTTGTGGAAGACGTAGGCAGCGGGGTTTTCCTTCCCACCGAAAGCTGGGCCAATGGCCACCATGAACCCACTCCAAAAGAGGTAATAAAAAATGGTGCGGACCTCGTGTGCTTCAGCGGAGATAAGATGTTGGGCGGACCTCAGGCAGGCATTATTGCCGGCAAAGCCAGATACGTGAAGGCCCTCAAGCAACATCCTTTCTTCAGAGCCTTACGTTGCGACAAAATAATCCTGAACACACTCCAGAAAACAGTCGAAGCTTATTTGCACAACAAGACTGATGAACTCCCTCTGCATCAATGTTTGAACACGACCCTGAAACAACTCAAAAGACGGGCAACCCGGCTCGAGAAGGAGCTAGCTAAACTCCCCCTCACAGTCACTCTTACCGAAAGCCAATCGCAAATAGGAGGAGGTTCATTGCCCCAGGCCACCTTACCCAGTGTGGCTCTTGATTTATTACCGACAGAAATAAGTCTAAAGGATTTTGCATCCAAACTCAGGCGGGCTTCCACTCCGGTCATCGGCGTCATCTGTGGCGGCCGATTCAGACTGGATTTGAGAACCGTATTTCCTGATCAGGAAAAATCTCTCCTCCAATCCATTACTCAATCCCTGGAAACCTCATGAAACCCCTACCCGTAATCCTAACTCTTTTAACTGCACTAAACATTTTTGCCACAGAGAAAAAGATCGTCCGCAATACGGACCGGTTCGAACTCGTCTACACCATGAAGTTGCCTGAGCTAAACGATTCGGGAAAATTATGGATCCCCTTGGCTCGAACCGATCCCTACCAGCGTTTTGAAACACTCTCCATCTCCTCCCCCATCCCCTGGCATAAGACGCGTGATAAAATCCATCATAATGAAATCTTAATCCTCCATCCTGACCAGACAGCCAGCGGTCAGCAGATCACGATCCGCTACCAGGTAAAGCGAAAGGAAAAGAGTGCCCATACCGAAACGGGCAACCCAAAAAAACACCTAAAGCCGGAGAAACTGGTGCCCATCAATGCGCGCTTTATCCAAATGGCAAAAAAAATCACCGCCACATCAGCCAATGACCTGGATAAGGGTAAAGCGATATACTGGCACGTACTTGAACACATGCGATATGACAAGAGTGGCAAGGGTTGGGGCCGTGGAGACGCGCTTTATGCCTGTGATTCGCGCACCGGCAACTGCACGGATTTTCACGCCTACTTCATTGGGCTATGCCGGGCAATCAACATACCGGCCCGATTTGCCATCGGCTTCATTATCCCGGCCAATATAACTTCCGGGAATATTGGCGGCTACCACTGCTGGGCGGAGTTTTATGCACAAGGCAAATGGGTGCCGGTGGATATCAGTGAAGCCGACAAACACCCTGAACTGGCCGCCTACTATTTTGGTCATCATCCAGCAAACCGACTGGAATTGAGCCGCGGCCGGGATATCCTCCCCAAGCCCTCACCTAAAGCGGGGCCATTTAACTACCTTTTCGGCCCACATCTGGAAGTCGCTGACAAGGCGGTGCCACTCAAGGCAACTTATAAGTTCAAGCGGTTGCCTCTCAAAAATTAATGGAACCACAACACGCCATCCTCGCAACGGCTGGTCACATTGATCATGGCAAAAGCGCTCTGGTTAAAGCCCTGACAGGCAATGACCCGGACCGGTTGCCCGAGGAGAAACAACGCGGCATCACCATCGACCTGGGCTTTGCGCATCTGGAATTACCGAGATACAGTCTCGGCATTGTGGACGTTCCGGGTCATCAGGATTTTATCAAAAACATGGTGGCCGGCGTGGGAGCCGTTGATCTGGCTCTTCTGGTTGTCGCCGCAGACGATGGATGGATGCCCCAGACCGAGGAACACCTGCAAATCCTTGCCTATCTGGGGGCCTCCCGGGGAGTGGTGGCCCTGACAAAATCTGATCTTGTGGAGGATTGCTCCGAGCGTATTTCGGAAATCCGAAAGCAACTGTCCAATAGTCCTCTAGCCGAAATTCCCATCATCCCGACCAGCGCCCATAATGGGGAGGGTCTGGAGGAATTAAAGGAAGCCCTCACTCAATCTGCCCAATCCATGCCTGTCCACACCGACTGTGGTCAACCCCGCCTGGCGGTGGACCGGGTCTTTTCCCTGCAGGGTATCGGAACCATAGCAACAGGCACACTGACTGGAGGCACGATCAGGCAAGGACAATCGGTTGCAGCCTATCCACCCGGCAAGACTTCACGCATTCGTTCGGTGCAATCGCATAACCAGGGTAAAAACCTCGCCCTACCAGGCACCCGCACCGCCTTGAGTCTTTCTGAATTCACCCGGGAAGAATTACCCCGGGGCGCCACCCTTACACTGCCGGAACTCGCCGGTACAACCCAGACCATTGATGTCTATCTGGAACGTTCACCGCGCCTGCCCACTGACTGCACCCCCCTGCGCAATGATACCCGTGTTCGCATTCACCACGGCAGCGGTCACTGGCCCGCCCGACTGGTCTTAACAGAAGGCAGAACCCTGGAGCCAGGAGAGAAACAACTGGCCCAATTACGTCTAGAACAACCGGTTTGCATTTGGCCGGGAGACCGGATCGTTATTCGCAACTGGCCAGAAAGCGCCACTTTAGCCGGCGGCCGGGTACTGGATGCCAATGCAAAAAGCAAAAATCTGAGAACCTCACCTCAAAGTGCATTCCTTAAACAACG
>JASLKQ010000166.1 GCA_030747505.1 Verrucomicrobiota bacterium
AAACGTGGCGGTTACCCGCACACTTTACGCGTCAACCCACAGGATCCTGAGGGTCTGGTCTGGTACACCGATGCCGGTCGTAACTCGGTTTTTTCGCTGCACCCGAAAACAAAGTACGTGAAGGAGTATCATCTATTGAGTGCCAACCAGGCCGTAGCTGCCGGCAAGGGTGAAAGTCGTGGCATCACCCCCTACGGCATCGACTACTCACCCGTAGATGGAATGATCTGGTACAGCAAACTCAATGGCAACCGCATCGGACGCATTGACCCAAGTAAATCCGACGGTGACATCAAGGAATGGAACCCGCCTTTCCGCGGTCCACGCCGGTTGCACGTGGCCCCCGATGGAATCATATGGGTCCCGGGCTTTGCCTCCGGTGTGTTTGCGAAGTTTCATCCAGTCACTGAGAAATGGACGGTGTATGATCTGCCCAATAAGGACAATCAAATCCCCTACGCACTCAACGTCGCACCCAATGGCATGGTGTGGATCTGCGGCACGGGTGATGACACCATTCACCGGTTCAATCCAAAAACTGAGATACTTGTCACTTACCCACTACCCAATCGCGTAAGCTACACGCGGGAGATCGAGTTCGATGCCGACGGTAATGTATGGACCCCAACCAGCGGACCCTCACGCCATATGGAAACCGGTTATGGTGCGATCATTAAAATTGAGCCCAATGACCTCAGCGACGCCGGCGGCATCAAGCTAAAGGGCTACATGCCCGACCGCAGCAAGCTCACTTACGAGCAACCGCGTCCGGTCAACTATACCGGCCCCAATGCCAAGCTTTTGCAGAAGATCGCCAAAACCAAGCTGCCGCAGGCTTACCTCAACGGCAAGCATCAACCGTATGTCGATGCCACGTACAGGAAGCTCACCGAAAAACAGAAACACCGTATCCACATCCTGTGGCAGGAGAAACGCAAGGCGGATACGGATATGCCCAATGCCGGCCAGCACTTCGTCCGCATCATGGAGTATGTGGCCAAGAACGAGAAATAACCATGCGTACACTCACATTGCTTTTCATTTCTGCCGGCGCAGCCATGGCTGCGGATATCTCCGGCATCATCAAGCTAGACGGCCCGCAACCCAAGCGCCCGCCTTTGCCGCTCACCCCTGAGAGCCGCAAGCTCTACGAGGGCAAGCCCTATCCGCGCGACGAGGTAGAATTGGTCAGCGCCAAAGGTGAAATCAAAAACGTATTCGTCTACATCCGAAAAGGATTACCCGCCGGCAAGACCTATCCTGCACCGAAAAAACCGGCTTTACTCGATCAACAAAGATCTATGTTTCGTCCACGCATTCAGGGCCTGTTTGTCGGTCAGGACTTCGCGATGCGTAACAGTGACCCTATCATCCATAACGTGCGCTCGCTCTCGCAAGAAAACCGCCCCTTCAACATTGCCCAACCCGCCGGCACACCTGACCGATTCAAACAATTCAGCGACAAGGAAGGCCCGATCGAATTGCGCTGCGATTACCACCGCTGGATGCGTGCGTTTATTTTTGTAATGGAGCATCCCTTCTTTGCAGTTACCGACTCTCAAGGCAGATTCACCATTAAGAATCTGCCACCGGGTGAATACACGTTGGCCACCTGGCACGAATCCTTCGGGAAAAACAAGCAGGTCATCAAGGTTAGCGTCGATGGCTTAAATAACGTAACCTTTGCATATAAACCGAAACGAGAACTAAACTTCGAATGAAAACTCCATATCAATTCCTTGCCCTGATCGGCCTTGCCATATTGTCGCAATTGGAACTCACTGCCGCACCAAAGAAACTCGGCTACCCGTCATTTTTAAGCCCACACGCTCGACCGATTCTCGTGCATGAGGGTCGCGTCTTTGTGGTCAACACCCCATCGGATACGGTGGACGTCATAGACGCCAAATCACGCAAGACCACCCGGCGCATTGATGTGGGAATAGATCCGGTCAGCCTTGCGATTCGGCCTGATGGCAGAGAGCTATGGGTAGCCAACCACGTATCCGACTCCGTTAGCGTCATCGACATCAACCCCAAGAGCCGTACTTACCTACGCGTAGTCGATACGGTTCAGGATTTTGACCTGCGCACCAAGACCACCCGCTTTGATGAACCGGTCGGCATTGCCTTTGCCAGTAACGAGAAAGCCTACGTGGCTCTTTCCTCAGAAAACAAGATTGCCATTGTCGATGTGCGCTCCCGCAAGGTTAAACGCCACCTGAATATCACTGCCCAGGACCCGCGAGCCATTGTGGTGCGTAATGGAAAACTTTACGTCATCCCCTTTGAATCCAACAACAAGACGCAGCTTTCGGGCGGGTACAAGATTGACGGCAAACTGGTCACCTTCAACGCCCATGAGCATTCCATTGCCAATAACAACGTCCTCTCTCTCGGTCACAAAACTGATATCGTAAAACACCCGCGTGTACCGGATCGCGACCTGTATGTTTTCGACACCAGGACCGATCAGCTTATTACAACAGTCAATACCCTCGGCACCCTGCTTTACGGTTTGGCCATCGATTCGGAAGGTACAGTATTCATCGCTCAAACCGATGCCCGCAACGACGTCAACGGTCGAGCCGGCACAAAAAATCATGGCTTGGCAGAAATGCAGAACCGCGCATTTCTAAACCAGATCACGAGCGTTGGATTCAAAGGCGGAAAAGCTGAAGAACCAAAGTTTATCGACCTCGAACCGCTCCCTCCGCATCATCCCAAACCCGGCCAAGCTCTGGCCACACCTTTTGCCATTCAGATCAGCGACGACGACTCCACCTTGTTCGTGTCGGCGGCTGGTTCAGACAAACTGTTCACCGTCGATCCGGTCAACGGCGTGGTGCTGGGACGCATAGCTGTCGGAGCAGTGCCGCGCGGGATCGCCCTGGAAAATTCAGCGGAAGGCAAGGCATCACGGGCCTGGGTCTTCAATGCGGTGGCTAATACCATTTCTGTGATCGATGTGTCCGACCCGACCAGCCTGCAGATTGCCGGGTTCGTCTCGCTGTACGATCCCACGCATCTCCAGTTCAAGCTCGGACGTACATGGTTCAATGACGCCGATGCGTCCAGCACTCGCACATTTTCCTGCGCCAGCTGTCATCCCGACGGCCACACCGACCAACTCCTCTGGGTATTGGCCACACCAATCGTCACGCGTGGCAACCAGATCATGCCCCGCTCAACCATGCCCGTGCGTGGCCTGCGCGATACCGCCCCTTTCCATTGGGACGGCATTCCAGGCGACCCCTATGGCGGCATCAACAGTGCCAGCACTCGCAACCACGTAAAGCCCAATAGCAGCGTCGACGTGCCAGAGTCACAAACACGCCATTTGATTGACGGGGGCCTTGCCAATACCATGGCTATAGTGGGCGAAAAGACCGTCAACGATGAAGGCAAAATTGGCGCGTTGTCAGCGGCTGAACGTGACGATATGGCAAAGTTTTTGCTTCACATCACTTACCCGCCCGCACAACGCCGCGCATACGATAATGAGTTATCCGAACGTGCTCAGGAAGGGTTTGAACTCTTTCACATCAAGGGCGACAACGATCCTTCCAAGCGTCAACCCAATGTCTGCGGAGACTGCCACCGAATGCCTTTCTGGGTCAGCAGCAATACACCGGGCAGCGGCATGGATGCCCCCACCTGGCGAGGAGCCTATGACCGGTTCTTAATCCTGCCACAGGGACGGCTAAACATTATTGATTTTGATTTCTACCGCCGCGCAGCTGAAGCAGGAAACACTGAAAGAAGAATTTGGCAGTTTTCCTGGGGAGGACGACGACGCTTTGATCCCGTCTGGGATATGGTCTTGGAAGGCAGCACAGGTTTTTCCGGAGCCTTTGCAAGGCAGGTTACATTAAACCAAACCACCGCCAAAACCACACTCACCTCGAGCCTGTTGGATGCATTGGAATCCACTGCTCGCGAAGGCGGTGTGGTGCTGCAATGTGAGGGAATTATATTAGAGGATGAAAAATCCATTCCCGTTGTATTTCAGTTTGAAGATGGATATAAGCCGCTTGAAAAGGGCCAATCCTACTCACGCGCCCAGCTGTTGGAGATGGCAGCTGCAGGCAATTTCATCGGCACCTTCACCGGCCGCCATGGTGAAAACGCCGATTATGACCATCCGCAACCCGCACTCTGGACCCTTGGCCCAATCCACTCCCAGCGCGGTCGACAAAAATTTCCAGAACTCGCTGGTGACAACAAAACCATGACTATCAGCGGACGCCACGTACGCGAAGGGGCTCAAATTCTTGTC
>JASLKQ010000167.1 GCA_030747505.1 Verrucomicrobiota bacterium
ATTGGGTTCCATTTTTTCTGCCCCCACCTTCTGGCGCCAATCATTCAGTTCTTGGCGCAGTTCCGCAAGTTTCGCCGGTTCACTGGCTGCAAGGTTGGTTGTTTCACTCAAGTCACGGCCCAGATGATACAGCTCCACGCCCTCTGGGTCAAAAGTCTCGATCAACTTCCAGTCGCCCTTGCGCAGCACACTTGAAGGCACTGAAGAGGGGTGGCTGTTGTAATGCGGATAATGCCAATAAAGAGCATCACGCTTTAGAGTGCCCGATCCCTTGGCCAGAGGAAGTAGGTTTAGCCCATCACGATGCTGCGCAGGATGCGGAGGCAAGCCGGCCGCAGTCAGGCAGGTGGGATATAAATCCATGCTGATTACCGGCACATTACTTACATGTCCGGCCTTTGCCACTGCCGGCCAGTGGATAATGAAAGGCACTCTGATACCGCCCTCATAATAGCAGCCTTTATTCCCTCGCAAAGGTGCGTGGTTGGTTGCCTTGGCAAACCCGCCATTATCAGAAGTAAAAATAACCAAAGTATCCTTCAATTTATTGAGCTTCTTTAAAGCATTCATTACTCGGCCCACACTTTCATCCACACTCTGCACCATGGCCGCATAGACAGGCTTACCCTGGCGCTTGGCTTCAGGAATCTTTTCGTATTTTTTTGTTATATTCTCCTTGGCCTGAAAAGGCGTGTGAACTGCGTAATGCGAAAAGTGCAGGAAGAACGGTTTTTCATGATCCTGTTCTATCAAGGCCAAGGCCTCTGAAGTCAGCCGATCGGTCAGATACTCGCCCTCCTTTCCGTTGGGCAACGTGATTTTTTGCACCCTTTCATTGGTCGTGGGAATTTTCCAGCTCCCCGTGTAGGGGTAAAAATAATGTCCTGGTGCGCCGTGTTCGCTTCCTCCCACATTCACGTCAAAACCATGCTGGGGGGGCAGTGAAAAAGGCGGTCCTCCCAAGTGCCATTTTCCAACATGCAACGTCCGGTAACCACCCTTGCGCAGGGCTTCGGCCAAAGTGATTTCCTCCAGCGGCAGGGCGCGCAAAAAACGGCCACTGCGCAACTTCGCCTTGGGATTCCAGCGTCCCGATGGGAGCCATTCAGTGAGCATCAACCGGGCCGGATATTTCCCGGTCAGGATTGCCGCGCGTGTGGGTGAACAAACTGCGCAGGCAGCGTATCCGTTGGTGAAGCGAACCCCCCGGGCAGCCAACCGGTCAATGTTGGGGGTCTTATAATAGTTACTCCCGTAACAGCCCACATCCTTCCATCCAAGGTCATCAATCAGAAACAGGACAATATTCGGCTGAACTGCAGCAAAGGATGTCTGCAAAAGACCCGCAAAGAGAAAGGCAAGCCAAAGCTTCATATGCTGTAAATCCTGCGGGCTTCCCCGAGTTTTTTCAAGTAATCGGTGTGTGACAGGCCATCCCAATTACTCATTGGCATTCACCCGGGTCCAGTAGGCATCCAACATTCCTTTAACCTTTGGCGCAAGGATGTAGAGCCCGAGGATATTGGCCAAAGCCATCGCAAAGATCATTGCATCAGAGAAATCCAGAACCGCCTTCAAATCAGTCGTACAGCCAATCACCAGAAACAATCCAAAGACTGCATTATAGATCAACTGAATGACTGGGCTTGGTCCAAAGGCATAAATGCATCCCTCAAGCCCATAATACGACCACGAGATCATGGTTGAAAACGCAAAGAGGATCATAACCACAGCCAGGACATAGGGAAACCAGGAGACCACGCTCTCAACGGCTCTGGAGGTTAGCTCCACACCCTTCATTTCCCCGGCAGTTGCTCCAGAAGGATCGTACACTGTAACAATGATGGTCAGGGCCGTCAGAGTGCAGATCACCACCGTATCAATGAAGGGTTCCAACATCGCAACAAAACCCTGAGTCAAGGGTTCCTTGGTTCGAACCGCAGAATGGGCAATTGATGCAGAGCCAATGCCTGCTTCATTGGAAAAGGCCGCCCGGCGAAAACCCAGAATCAGAACTGCTATCAACCCGCCGGTCCATGCCTGCGGGGTAAAGGCATTGCTGATGATGGACCCGACGGCCCAGGGCAACCGTTCAATATTTGCCCCGATCACAATCAGGGCCATAATCAAGTAAAGGCACGCCATGCCGGGCACAAGCCGGGAAGTCACCCGGGCAATACTGCGTATTCCTCCAACAGTCACCAAACCAACAATCACAGCCAACAAGGCGCCAAAGACCCAGGCGTGCTCACTAAAAAAAGACCCCTCGCCACCTGTTACTGAAACAAACTGTTGATAGGCCTGGTTGGCCTGAAACATTCCGCTGGCTCCAAGCGTACCGCCAATGATGCAGACCGCGTAGTACCACGCGAGGGATTTACCCAACCGCGGCCAGCCACGCTCAGCGAGACCCTTATCAAGATAGAACATCGGCCCACCCGATACCGAGCCATCAGGATTCTCCTGTCGATAGGCGACCCCCAGTGTACATTCGACAAACTTCGATGCCATGCCGAGGAATCCCGCCATGATCAGCCAGAAGGTTGCCCCGGGCCCCCCAATGGAAATGGCAACGGCCACATGCACGATATTGCCCACCCCCACGGTGCCTGAGACAGCGGTTGCCAACGCCTGAAAATGGGTAACCTCCCCTGGTGCCTGCTCCTCTGCGTCCACCTTCCCAAAGACTATGCGCAAGGCATGCACAAAACCACGAAGGTTGATGAAGCGCAGATAAAAGGTAAAAAAAACAGCCCCCACAATGAGCCAGAGGACGATCAACGGCAGCTCGGCTCCTCCGATTTCTATTGAGAGGAACACGATTTCGGATATGGACTCGGCAAACGGCCCAAATCGCGCATCCATCGCCTGATCAATGTCTGCGGGAGCCAGCAGAGCGGCAAGGCCGAGGAATCCGCCGAAAACAATCAACCAGCTAAGAAACAACCGCGCACTGGTTGCCCCCGAAGGCACCAGCAATTCTCGAACCCGGACCAAGCCTCGATGCTGCACCACCTGCAAAGCCTAGCTCACGCGCTTAAGACGTGTGATCCGGCCGGTGGCGACCCATTCGGCGACGAAGATGTTTCCCTGATTGTCAAAACAGGCGTCGTGCGGGTGAACAAACTTGCCATCAACCCAGGTCTTGGCGTTGCCGCGATTAACCTGCTTCTTCTTCACCACCCCTTCAACATCATCACCCAGCCGGGCGACGACCTCGTTCTTTTCATTGAGCAGGGTCACACGTGCGTGTAACTCGGGCACGAGCAGGAGATTCTTGTAGCTGTCGATATTGGCAGGCAGGCCATAACCGCGAAGGGTTGTGAGGTGCTGCCCCTCAAGGCTCAAGTATTGCAACGTATGATGGGCCCGGTCACACACCACCACGCGTTCGGGGCGTCCGGGCCGACGATCAATCCAAATGCCGTGCGGGGTGGCAAACTTGCCATTGCCTGCTCCCGGTCCGCCGAACTTGGAGACCCAGTTACCTTCTTTATCATAGCGGTGTATGTAGAATGACCCGTAACCATCGGCGAGCAGGAATCCGCCGTCATTCAGAAAGGCAAAGTTGGTGGGCATAAAGGCATCCCTTCCCCAGCGTTTCACGCGCACCTTGTCCTCATCCTTCCTGTACACACCACTATCCATGGGCGCATATTTTTCCCAAACCGTTTCGCCCTTTAAGGTAAGCTTGGCGAAGGCCTTTACGTTTTGATAGGCGCACACATATAAAAACTGTTCCTTCCCTTCGGTGCGCACCTCGATGCCGTGGCCTCCACCTTGAAACTGATTGCCAAAGGCGCGGATAAATTTGCCTTTCTGATCAAACACAAAAATGGAGGGATGACTCGTGAGATTTGCACGCCCTTCATGGATAACGTAAAGCAGCCCCTCGGCATCCACCGCTACATTATGGGTCGTCTGCCAGGTGTACTGGTCAGGCAACTGCGCCCAGTTATGCTGCACCTCAAACTTGTGTTCGCCCTCTCCAATGATCAGTTGCTTGGATTCCTTGTTGGCCAGCAAAAGGTTGGGCATGGAGATAGCTGCAGTGGCAGTAGCTGATGCAGCAAGAAAACGTCGACGGGAAAGAGAATTTTTCATAGGCATAAAACCGGGTTCAGGGCGCAGTGTACGCCTCTACACGAAGGGCGCAACCCTTGGTTGTCTGCCCATTTGGATTCTTTATTTGAAGACAAATCTTTTCGTGCCTACTTTAACCGACCAAACAATTCATGGACCTTATTAATGATCCGCTCCTCCAAT
>JASLKQ010000168.1 GCA_030747505.1 Verrucomicrobiota bacterium
GAGTTTACCTTTTGGTTTAAAGAGGGTTTCGCGAATCGCCTTTTCAATATTGGGATCAGCAACGAGCGTGTTGGATTTGGTTTCGGGAGGATCAGGACTTTTAGCCACTTCCTTTGGTTGAATCGGCGGCTCAGTTGTTCCTTTCGGGTCCGCTTTCGACAAAGCTTCTATTTCAGCCTCGAATGTCTTGGTTCTGGTATCCAAAGATTCCGTGTATTTTTCCTCATCAGACTGCCCACACCCCACCACCGTCACCACCGCACATATCAAGAGAAGTTGTTTCATAATTACTTCGTGGGGTTGCTGTAGATTTTGCACTGCCTTTTGAAGTTCATCAATCTAGCAATCTGTGCCTTTGTGAGAGCAGGATTCTTGTCGAAAAACAGCATCCATAATCCTCCCCCTCTTGGGGAAAGGGGAACCTGCCTCAACTAGCGCCTTGGTCTCGGAGCCTGTTTGCCAATTATACGAAACACCTTACTACCTTGCTCCTTGCCGTTCACGTAGGTTTTTACCACCTGACGCGCTATCTCATTGCCATGTCCGGGAGTCCACAAAGTCACCCTGCCTGAGAATGGCTTAGACTGACCCTTCATGTACCAAAGCCCCCCGCGTAATTCCATTTTATCTACTGATACATCACCGGGGGAAAACAATGGGGCCGGTCTCGTGCTCGCCTCCTTAACCGGTGACGGTTTCAAGTTGATCGTCCCGAGTTTCTGAAGACGCTCACCCCCGTTTGTTCGAAAACTGAACTGCACTGACTTCAGATCGGCCCTTTTCACCACATGTACAAGAGCGGGATAGCGATCTGGATAGTACGGCTCGATAAGGCTCCAGTCGAACACAAGCTCTCCAGTTCCTTTTTTGGGCTCGATCCATTTGTGAAAGCCCACCCGATTGGTGTTCTTCTGTAGTATGATATACAGGACTAGGTGTTTGCCCCAGTCCACGCCGCTAGCTTTGGGCAGTCCGGCCTTCTTGGCGAAGGATTGCCAGGTCTTTTGATCGCCGATCGTACCGACAGCAAAACGCCCAAATTCCTTGGGCTTGATCGAATTATCGACGGCAGCACTGTTGATAAGGCCGGAGCGAGAGACCGCCGGTTTATCCTCTGTAACCGCCGATTGTATCACGCAGGCACATACCATTGCACTCAGAGCAAGCAGTTTCTTCATTGCCCATTAGACGGAGATTAAAAAATAAAGCCCCACTATAATTCAGAGAAGTTCAGGTAATCCTTCCTTCAGCCTTACCCTCCTCCTGTATTCCCTCATTTTGTGCTTTTCTTCATGATCGATTTCGATCAAAATCGATCATTAACGATCAAAATCGATCATTGTGGTAACTGAGCTTAGAACAGATCTGGCCTCCCAAAGACGCGAGCGGATGAGAAGCCTCATTCGCCAGGCGGGCATTGTCCGGGTGGAGGATTTGCGCAGAGACCTCAAGGTGTCGGTTGCGACTGTCCGTCGGGATTTGGAGGCCATGGAGGATGAAGGCCGTGTGCGTCGCGTTCATGGCGGGGCGATCAGCATGGAGAGCCGGCTGGAGGAGTCGGGTTTCGATACCAAGACCGGCCTTGCCTCCAAGGAGAAGCGCTTGATTGCGGCAGAGGCGGTTAAGTTGATTAGTTCAGGCGATTCAATTTTTTTGGATGGTGGCAGCACGGTGATGGAATTGGCAAGCTTGCTGGCTGACCGGTCAGATTTGACGGTGGTGACCAATTCTCTGCGGGCAGCCACTGAGCTATCCAATTCACGCTTGCGCATCATTCTTACCGGCGGTGAGTTACGGCTCTTGAGTCAAACCATGGTCGGGCCACTTACCCGTGCGGTTTTGGATAAGGTTCGGGTGGACAAGGCTTTTATGGGAACCATGGGGTTCTCCATTGAGGATGGCCTCACCACGACCGATCCCAATGAGGCGTTCACCAAGGATTTGGTGCAGAAGCAGGCCCGACAGGTCATCCTGCTGGCAGACTCGCGCAAGTGGGGGAAGGTGTCCTTCTCCCGCGTCAGCGGATTTGATAACGTGGACGTTTTGATTACCGACAAGAAATTTCCAGCCAAGGATGCCCGGATCCTGCGCAAGCAGGACGTGAAGGTGCGCTTGGTTTAACCTGATAAAATAAAGGAACTATAATTATGGCAACACCCGTGATCATGCCCCGCCTGGGACAGTCAGTGGAGGATTGTATCCTCGCTGAGTGGAAGGTTGCTCCCGGTGCGGTGGTCGAGGAGGGAGCTGTGTTGGCGGTTATTGAGACGGATAAGGCGAGCTTTGACTTGGAATCCACCGCTGCAGGCACGGTATTGGAACTCTTTTGGGAAGAGGGGGATGATGTTCCGGTTCTGGCCAATGTGGTGGCTGTGGGTGAGGAAGGTGAGGACGCCTCAGACCTGCGTCCACAAAAGGAAACAGCGGTACCTGCGGCTGAACCGGTCAGTATGCCAGCAACTTCACCTGATACCCCGACTCCAGCTGCCGTGACGCCAGTTGTTGCTTCTTCAGGTGGAAGCTCTGAGGCGGGTGTCAGCCCGCGTGCGGGTAAACTCGCCCTGCGTTCAGGGATTGATCCAGAAAGCATTGCCGGAACCGGCCCGGGTGGGCGCGTGATTGAACGTGATGTGGAGGCAGCTATTGCCGGGCGTCCGCGCCTGAGTGCCTCGGCCGCCGCATCAGCTCGTGAAGCGGGTTTGGAGCCACCTGCCCGCGGCAAAGGTCTGGCTGGCATGGCGCTGGCCGGGGACATGCAACAGCCCGGGGCCATTGAAGGGGCCGAAGTGGAGCCGGTGAAAGGTATCCGCAAATTGATTGCCGAGCGCATGATGGAGTCCCTCTCCAACACGGCCCAGTTCACCCTGAATTCCACCTTTGACGCTACTGCCATCCAAACCTATCGCAAGAGGAAGCGGGAGGAAGCCGGAGAGGCTGGTGGTCCCAAGATTACGCTCAATGATTTAATTGCCCATGCCCTGATCCAGACCCTGAAGCGGCATCCTGATCTCAATGCCCATTTTCTGGGTAACCGCATTGCGCGTTTTGAGGAAGTGCATCTGGGCGTGGCGGTGGATACGCCACGCGGCCTCATGGTGCCGGTGTTACGCAGTGTCTGCTCCATGTCGCTGGAGGATTTGTCAGTTGGCATCAAGGAACTGGTTCAATCCTGCCTTGAAGGTACGGTATTACCCGATCAATTGAGTGGAGGAACCTTTACCCTGACCAATCTCGGCATGTTGGGAGTCGATCACTTTACACCCGTCATCAATCCGCCCGAGGCCGCTATTCTGGGGGTGGGCGGTATCTCCCTAAAACCGGTGCGAGGCGAGGACGGTGAAGTTACGACTGCTGAATGTATAACCTTAAGTTTAACCATCGATCATCAGGCCGTGGACGGTGCTCCCGCAGCCCGTTTCCTGAAGGATCTGGTGGATACCCTTGAAAACTATCCGGCCGAAGCAGCCGGACAAAATAATGGAGAAGAAACAGCGTGAAGTATGACCTGGCAATAATTGGAGCCGGACCAGCCGGTTACGTGGCGGCAAAGAAGGCCGGAGGTGAAGGCCTGAAGGTTCTTTTGGTCGAAGGAAAGAAACTGGGCGGCGTGTGTCTTAATGAAGGTTGTGTGCCTTCCAAGACTTTATTGCAGGCGGCCAAGACCTATCATCATGCTCTTCATGGAGAGGCATTCGGGGTGGAGGTGTCTGATGTTCGTTTTAATTTAGAGAAGGCCAACGCGCACAAGACGAAGGTTATGGACGGGATGCGCGAGGGAATCGCGGGCCTCATGAAGAAACGCAAGGTGGAGGTCCTCTTCGGGCAGGCTACACTTTCAGAAGGGCGCAAGGTTACAGTGGAAGGTGAAACCCACGAGGCCGACAATATTTTGATTTGCACCGGTTCCTCACCTGCGTGTCCGCCGATTCCCGGCATTGATGGGGCCAATGTGGTGGATTCCACCGGTATTCTGGAACTGGAGCAGTTGCCTAAGAGTCTGGTCGTGGTTGGTGGCGGTGTGATTGGGTGCGAGTTCGCCTGCCTCTTCGGTTCAGTCGGCGTGCCGGTTACGGTAGTGGAGGCTTTGCCTGAGATCTGCCCCACCCTGGATCCTGATTTGGCAAAAATTCTTCGCAGTGAATTGGCCAAGAAGAATGTTACCTTTCACGTTGGAGCGAAGGTTGAGGAAATTTCAGGGAGTGAAGTGAAGTTTTCTGTAAAGGGCGAAAGCCAGACCGCCCAAGGCGAACTG
>JASLKQ010000169.1 GCA_030747505.1 Verrucomicrobiota bacterium
GACTGGAACGAAAAAGGATTGGTAGCCGCCCGGCGATTGAGCTTCGGTTTGATCCAAGGGCGGCTTTTTTTGTGCCTTTAAAAAGCTTCAGGGATTGGGATTGACGGTGCGGGGTGGCTTCACGGTTAATTGAGTTCACCACCATGAAAACCACACCCCAGCTATTGTCATTATTCCTTATTATCCTCACGCAATTGGTGCTGAAGGCCCAGGAGCCTGCAGCGGTGATTGACGCGGCAAAATTTAAAACCCTGCAGGCGGCATTGGATGCAGTGCCGGCGGCGGGCGCTTTGGTAAAACTGCCCCCGGGCAGGTTCGAATTAACCGAACCCTTGTGGGTCCACACCGAGGATACCCGACTGGAGGGCGCAGGCACCGCAACGCATCTAATCAACAAGAACGAGGAAGGCCAACCGGCCCTGTTGCTCCGGGCCAAGGATTACGCGAAATCCAAAAAGAAACTATGGCGCATTCAACTGGGGAACTTCCGTATCAGCGGCAACCCAAAAAGTGGCGATGGATTGTTGGCTGAAGGCATTAACGAGATTTTTATCCAGGGCGTCTCCATCGATCATAATGGAGGCCACGGCATCAACCTGGTGACCTGCACTGAGGATCCGCGTGTTTCAGATAACCTGATCACCTACAATGCCAGGAGCGGGCTGAATATCCAGGCGGGCCATGATATTGTGGTGAACGCAAATCAGTTTGAGGAAAATAAGGATGGCTTGAGTTGCCTCGACAGTTTCAACCTCACCATGAACGGCAACAACCTCGATGATCACCTGCGTCATGGTGTGGTGATTGAAAACACCTACGGCTCGGTGCTTTCAGGCAACATGATCGAGGAATGCAACGGCACCGCCATCATTCTGGACCGCGACTGCTACGGCATCACCATCAGCGCCAACGTGATTGCCCATGAACTGGGTGGGGGCGTGGACCTGCGCGATGCCTGGGGCTGCGCGGTGAGCGCCAATACCTTCACCATCGTGCACCAGTTCGGCGTTCGGGTGGGGAAGAATAGCGGGCGCATTACCATCACCGGCAACAACTTCTGCAACAGCCACATTGGAGGCGGGGTACGGCGGGCTGAAGGCAGGGGCAAGAGTCTCTGGCACAATGATGAAGGGACCGGGGTGATTTTAAATGAAACCAAAAGCGTGGTGATTACTGGCAACACTTTTACGGGCATGTCCCATGAAGCGGTAAAAAGTACGGGCAAAAGTGAGCGGATAATTGTGTTGGGCAATATTTTCCATGATGGAAGCCGGCGCAGTGAGAAGAAACTCCCCGCAATCTCTTTACCGGGCGCCTTGAATACCCTGGTGAAAGACAACCTTAAACCCGCTGGGCAGTGAGGGGGGGGTCTTTTGGGGTTTGTTTATTAGGTGAGCATTCGCTCGATACGGCTACCTAAAAGGAACCTGGACATTATTTTCCGCGTATTGGACAATATTTGTCTCAGGGATGACCTATGATGTTCAGGAACGATCGACTTGTGAACAGGATGATCATTCTAAGGTCTTGAAAGAAGGGTTGAATGAAGACGAATAATAAACGAAAGATGGCTGCAAAATCCCCCAAGAAGTTGACGTGTATCGATCTCTTTGCGGGGTGTGGTGGATTATCGCTTGGACTTGAGGAAGCAGGGTTTCAGCCTTTGCTTGTTTCAGAGCTTAGCAAGGACGCTATGGCCACCTACATGGCCAACCGGCAAGGCCAAGGCATCAAGCAAGAGTTCGATATCCATAAGCTCACGAACGCAAAGCTTGGGCGTTACATGGATGAGTGGAATAAGGACATTGACCTCGTTTGTGGTGGCCCACCTTGTCAGGGATACTCAGGTATTGGGCATCGACGCAGCTTCGATATCCAGAAGGAGGACATCCCCTCAAACCGGCTTTACCTTCAGATGATTCGAGTGATCAAGAAGGTAAAACCCAAGGCGTTCTTGTTCGAGAACGTGAAGGGCCTGATGTCTGGCCGGTGGACGAAGGGAGGCAGGAAGGGCGAGATCTGGGATGATGTCCGCACGGCCTTCATGGGAATCAAGGGTTACGTGGCTCGCCCCACCTTGGTGCAGGCCAAGCACTACGGTGTTCCACAGAATCGACCTCGTGTAATCATTATTGGCATCCGGGAAGACTTGGCGAGTTGCCCAGATAGAGATTGCCCGGCAGATGCCGTGGCGGCAGGACTTTTACCTGCAAGGAACGGTGCCGTTGCTCCTGACCTGATAGATCTCTTGGGTGACTTGATTGACCCGAGATATGGCGAGAAGAAAGCGACTGAGAAATATCACAAAGCCCCAGCCAATGATGTGCAGAAGCAGCTTCGCAGTAAGGACGGCAAGTTGATGCTCAAGAAGGGGGATCCCTTGACCCAGCAAGAGTATTCAAATCACAAGGATGAGATAAGGGAAAAATTTCAGTGGATGATCGACAAGCAGGAGTGGCGCAGGGAGGAATTGCCAAAAAAATGGCGTACAAAGAAATTTGCCCAGAGGCTGCTTAGATCCAAGTGGGATGACGAGCCCAATATCACGGCAACATCGTTACCTGATGACTACGTGCACTTCTCACAACCGAGAATTCTAACGGTCAGAGAGTGGGCTAGACTTCAGACCTTTCCAGACTGGTATGAATTCTGTGGCCCAAGAACAACGGGAGGGCGTAGGCGCGCTGGTGACCCTGATGCAGGAGTTTGGGATCGCGATGTGCCACGGTATACGCAGATTGGAAATGCCGTGCCTGTGCTCTTAGCCAAAAAAATTGGGGAACATCTCCTCGGCTTACTCTAATTTTAAGGAATTGGATTTTTGGTTTTATTTCGGTTAAAAACCGGAATGAACGTTTTGGAGCAATACCGAGGATTGGTAGTTAGTAGCCTCCATAAAATTGATTCTTTTGCTAAAGGCTGGCCTGAGCGCAGAGATGTTCTCCGTGCAAAGTTCCGCGATTTTAAAAGCCCTCAAGCTCGTGAAATTTATGATTTAGGGGATCATTTAGCTTCAGCATTTAGGTTAAATATCAGAGGTAGAGAGCAATCAAATCTTTCCGGTGGAGGAAAGGCGTGGGAATCCCTTGTCATCTACTATTTGAACCTTGGATTTGCGGGCAGCAATGCGGTTGCTATTCCGAGCAAGAAGGAATTCATTCCTGAATCAATTTTGAATGCCACTACAATTTCTTATCAAAATAATCAGTTAAGATCCGATTTAGATGTAGTTGTCTTCTCTTGTCCCGAGCTTATGCAGATACCTCAAGAACTTGATCACAACAAATGCACAAAAAGAATACGGGAAACAGTAAATGAAAATTTTCCGAAGACATCTGTAATAAATATCCAATGTAAAACCAATTGGAACGATAATGCCCAAATACCAATGCTATGGAATCACATTTTTAGTCTCGCTAGGAATAATGATCTGCCGACCAAAAGTGGATATATTGTTGGTTCTAATGGTTTCAATATTGGGCAATTAGTTAACTTCTTTTATTCCTTTGTAACAGTACCTACGAATAAGCTTTCATGTTTTAAGCCGACTTCAATGCCAGTATATCGAATGAGAAATATTTCCGGAGGGTATTTCTGGGGACACGAATCAAAAAGACAAGTATGTCAGAACATTAAGGAGTTCTATGATTTCCATCATAACAGAACGCCATCTCATTTTCCCGATCCGTCGGCTGTGGGTGTGGGGATTTCAAATGAGGTTAAACTCGGGGCTGGTAATGTTGACGTTAATGCTTTCGACTTATTTTAAGTGCAGGAGAATTCTTTATGTCTGAGCCAATTGAAGAGCTTATTTCAAAGATGCGTGACCTTTACTCAAGGGGGTATGTGCCTGCCGAAGGGACTGGTTCAGGTCGTTATGGACTCGCGCTGGAACGAGAGCTAGGCATTGCAAGCAACAGTAGTAAGAAGCCTGACTTTAAGGGCATAGAGCTTAAGACCAAGGCCGGAGCCACCTTGCAAACTCTATTCTCTCGCACGCCGAGTCACTATACAGGCTGCAGCGACAAACTTGATCTGACACTTTCCCACGGTTACGAGAAAAAGGGACGGCAACAGCTTTATACTTCAATGAATTCTGAAGGGGACTCACTAGGGTTCTCAGTAGTTGCCATGGAGGATTGCGTT
>JASLKQ010000016.1:0-16562 GCA_030747505.1 Verrucomicrobiota bacterium
GGCATGTTACGGAAACAAAAAGAACAAAACACCGCGCCTGGATCAACTGGCCAGGGAAGGCACACGGTTTACGTCGTTTTATTCGCAGACCGTGTGCGGTCCGTCGCGTTCGGCTCTGCTGACCGGACGTCAACCCATTCGCAGTGGTGGTTGGGGTATGCCTGCTGATGAAATTACTTGGGCTGAATTGATTCGAAAGGTTGGTTATCAAACAGCCTGCATCGGTAAATGGGATGTATCCAATCGCCGCGCCATCATCCCGCGTATGCCCAATGCGCAGGGCTTTGATTATTACTTCGGTGCGCTGGGTGCCAATGACGCTGGAGTGGTGAAACTTCACGAAAACAATGTAGCGGCTGGATCCACTCGCGACATGGGAGGGCTCATCAAGCTCTATACGGATAAGTCGATCGATTACCTCAAGAACAAACGTGATCCCAAGAAGCCGTTTGTCCTCTACCTCGCGCACACGATGATGCATACTATTATCGACGCATCACCAAAGTTCCGCGGTAAGTCCAAGGGTGGCTTGTATGGTGATGTTGTAGAGGAATTTGATTATGAAACTGGTAGGTTGCTTGACACTTTAGGCGAATTGAAATTGTCCGAGGATACATTGGTAATCTACACCAGCGACAATGGCCCGTGGAATCAGGATAGATATACCAAGCGCAAGAAGGGCCACCCGGCCGGCTCCATTTTCTGGGGTGAATCCGGCCCCTTGCGCAATGGCAAGGGTTCACCTTATGAGGCCGGTTATCGACTGCCGTGCATTGTACGTTGGCCGGGCAAGGTTCCCGCAGGTCGCGTGAATGATGCGATCTTTGCCACCATTGATTTCATGCCTACCTTTGCGAACCTGTGCGGGTTTGAAGTACCCAAGGATCGGCGTATTGATGGCATGGATCAGACCGATCTGATTTTGGGCAAACGCGAAACGGGTCGTGAGTTTTTCTACTTCAATAAAGCGGGCGTGCGCAAAGGTAAATGGAAGTATCTTAAAGCCGATGCGCACTTCCACGGGTATGCGGTTGATGATAGTCGTAAGAAAGTTGATGAACTTTTTAATTTGGAAGCTGACTTGGGCGAACGAACCAATCTGGCCAATAAACATCCTGAGATCGTTGCCGAACTCAAACAGCTGATGGAGAATATTTCAAAGTGGAAATAACGATTGAAAATCTCCGTACTTTTTTGGGGTGGTGTACCATCCTTAATATGGGGATACTTGTAGTGTGGTCCTTGGCGTTTGTATTTGCCCGCGATTTGGTGTTCAAGGTTCATACCCGATGGTTCAGGATATCCGAGGAGCGCTTTGATGAAATTCACTATACCTTAATGGGCTACTACAAACTTGCGGTGTTTCTCTTTAACCTGGCACCTTATCTGGTGCTCAGGTTAGCGAACTTTAATTAATGGATTAAATCATGATACGGAAAATACTTATTCTGTGTGTTTTGGGATTACTTTCGCTGGCACCTTCAACATATGCCGCAAAGCCACCTAACATTGTCCTGATTCTGGTTGATGACCTGGGTTGGATGGATCTTTCCTGCCAGGGAAGCCGTTACTATGAAACGCCGAATCTGGATCGGTTGGCGGCCCAGGGTATGCGCTTTACCAATGCATATGCGGCCTGTGCGGTGTGTTCGCCAACGCGGGCGGCAGTTCAAACCGGGCGTTATCCGGCCCGGCTTGGGGTGACTGACTGGATTCGTTCGCGCTTTCAGGGTGGCGCGATTCCTGCAGATAAAAAGAACCCAAGCGGTTTCACGGGCGGCAGGCGGAAGTTTCTGGTCCCGAAGAATGCCCTTTGGATGGAATCTGAGGAGATTACCATTGCTGAACTATTAAAACCTGCCGGTTACGTTTCCTGTCATATTGGCAAATGGCATTTGGGGGCTGATGATTGGTATCCACAGAAGCAGGGCTATGACTTTAATTATGGCGGATGTGATTATGGTCAACCTCCAAGTTATTTTGATCCTTTCAATAAACCTACACATCGGCACGCCATGATTCGAGCGGGCATCCCGCACCTGCCCGGGCGTAAGTCAGGTCAATATCTTTCCGACCGCGAAGCTGAGGAGGCTGTCGCCTTCATCGAAAAACATAAGGATAAACCCTTCTTCCTGAATATGGATAACTACGCGGTCCATACCCCAATCCAGGCCAAGGCGGAGGTGGCAGCCAGGTACGAGAAGAAAACCAAAACAAAACAGAAAAATGCCAAGTATGCTGCCATGGTGGAGTCAGTGGATGATTGTGCGGGCCGAATCATGACTGCCCTTGAGGAACATGGAATTGCCGACCGGACGATGATTATATTTACTTCTGACAATGGAGGGCTAATGGGGCCAACCAATAATGCGCCTCTTAGATCAGGAAAAGGGTACGCCTACGAAGGAGGGATTCGTGTCCCGCTTTTAATCAAATGGCCGGGCGTCATCAAACCCGGAACCACGAGTGCTGAGCCGGTGACCAGTGTTGATTACTTTCCCACCATTGCTGAAGCCACAGGATTAGATTTACCTGAGGGTCGCGATATCGATGGGCTTTCTCTGGCCAAACACTTGAGATCACAGGGCATGCAGAAGCTGGGTCGTGATGCGATTTATTGGCATTTTCCGCACTATCGGCATAACCCCGGTCCCTACAGTATTATTCGTGAAGGAGACTGGAAGTTGATCAAGTTTTATGAGGGCCCTATGGAGCTGTTTAATTTGAAGAATGATCTTGGGGAAACAAAGAATCTGGCTTCAGCGATGCCCGAGAAAGTGAAAGAGCTGGAGAGTCGACTCCTTGCCCATCTTAAATCGGTTGGGGCCAAAATGCCCAAGCTCAATCCTGCTGCCAAAAATTGAACCAATAGACAGCCATAACCACGTTCGATCGAAATTGAAATAATCCCGCGGTCCTTTTCCTTTGCAATGCCTTCAGGCAATGTCACCATAACTGCCCAAGGAAAATAATGAGTAGTGCGCATTTAACGAATTCTCTTTCTGTAGATCGCAGAAGTTTTTTGCAGGGAATGGGTTTAGGCCTTGCATTACCCTGGCTTGAGAGTTCCGCAATGGCCGATGCCCCGCACCCCCGCCGATTGGTTTGTGTGGGTAATCATCTCGGCTTTTATCCGGGTAATTTTTTCCCCAAGGACGCCGGCAAGGACTACACGCCCACCTCCACCCTGAAGCCGCTCGAGGAACATCGAGATGCGCTGACGGTTTTTTCGAATTTGGATCACGAACTCAACGGGGGGCACAAGGCAGTGCAAGGTTTTCTGACCAGCATCAAGAAGGAGGAGGCCGCCGGCTTTCCGGCAAAGAATATCTCGCTTGACCAGATCGCCGCCGAGCATGTCGGCAGTTCCACGCGTTTTCCTTCGATCAATGCCGGCATCCAACAGGGCACAGACATGTGCTGGACCCGTGCAGGCGTGCATGTGCCACCGGTCAACAATCCCGCCACATTGTTTCGCGGTCTCTTCGTTAATTCGCCTGATAGCGAACGGGAAGTGGAACGCACGCGACTGAAGAATCGCGGTAGTGTGCTCGACGCGCTGCGCGATTCTGCAAACGCCTTGAATCGAACCCTCAATGTGGCCGACCGCGACAAGCTGGACCAATACCTGACTTCTGTCCGGGATGTGGAGAGGCGGTTGCAGATGTCCAAAGAGTGGCTCGATCGACCCAAGCCAAAATCTCCGATTGAGGAAGTGCAGGATGAAGAACGACAGCACATCGACGAGGTGGCTGTGTTTTATGACCTGATGGCACTGGCCTTGCAGACCGATTCCACCCGCGTCGCGACCTTCGAAACCGGGCTTGGTTTTCGCACGGCGGAATTGAATCTGGGTAGCTACCACGGTCTGTCCCATCACGGAAAATCGGAAGGCCGGATCGAACAGCTGCAGGTTGTGGAATCTTTCCTCACCACCAAGCTTAGCGACTTTATCTCCCGCCTGAAGGAGGCAAAGATTCTTGACGACACGATGATCGTCTTCGGCAGCGGCATGAGTGACGGCTCCAGTCACAGCAACCGTAACCTTCCGGTTCTGTTGGCTGGTGGCGGCTTAAAGCATCAGGGCCATCTGGTTTGCCCGGCCCAGCAGCATAAACGGGTTCCGCTTTCAAACCTGTGGCTGTCCGTGCTGGAATGGTTTGGTTCTGAGTCGGAACGGTTTGGTAGGAGCACGGGAACGTTCTCTCCAATGAAAATCGGGTAGGGCAGTTTATGAGAACGATCGTTCATGTCTTTCTTTTGTTCGTGGTTAGCGTGGGTGCAAGTGCCGATGAACGGACTTCTGCCTTTCTCAAGCAACATTGTATCCGTTGTCACGGTGATAAAAAACAAAAGGCTGATCGCCGGTTTGACACGCTTCCGGCACAGATCAAGAAACTTGATGACTTGGAGCGTTATCAGGAAATCGTTGATATGCTGAATCTCGGCGACATGCCGCCCGAAGACGAAGCTCAGCCGACGGCAGAAGAGCGCGCTCGAATAATTGCTCGCCTGACGCAGCAAATTGCGGCTGCCCGGACTGAATTGAAGGGCACCGGCGGCCACAGTGTGCTGCGCCGGCTCAACTCGTGGGAGTACCGGCAGACGATTGGCGATCTGCTCGGGCTTAACGTCGATGTATGGAATCCTGCCGAAGGTTTTCCTGAAGAGGTTAAAGTCAATGGATTTGACAACAATGGAGCTGGCCTGGTCACTTCCGGCCGTTTGATGGATCACTACTTTACTGCGGCCGAGGAAGCCATTAGGCGGGCCACGCAGTTTGGAGGTCGGCCGGTATTAAAGAAGTATGCGCAGCAAACGCCTTTCTATTTCAAAGGCAATGAATCAAAGGGTTTGCCCAAACTTTTCCAGGAGGATCGCTTCCGTTTTGTTCCTGAGACGCCTTACACCGATCTTTACGGCCGTCATTATCGCGGCGGGCACATCGGATTCCTGCCATTGTTTCGACAAGGCGGCGTTGCTCATAGTGGTATTTACACCATTCGCGTCCGGGCCGCTGCAGTGGGCCGTGTCCATGACTACGGCAAGGCTCTCGGTGATTTCCGCAATGGCGATCCGCTGGTAATGGAAATTGCCTCAGTGGATCGACGGGGTAGTGTTACTAGCACGGGCAATGTCTCCAAAATGACCTCGCTGGCACGCATAGAGCTAACCAATGAAAAGCCGAAATGGTTCGAGTGGAAGGTCTATATGGAGGCCGGGTACGAGCCGGAAGTCCGCTTTCGGAATGGACCGATGGCTGCCAAGCGAATGGTCCGCGTGCTGTCAACTCAGGCCGCCGACAAGCCGGAATTCAAACCGTTCGTCGGTATGAAGCCCGGCTATGAAAAGGCTCACGGCGTGCTTAAGGCTTATCAGGGGCCGCGCCTGCGGATATGGGAAATCCAGGTCGAAGGCCCGCACGTCGATACCTGGCCAACTGCCGGTCATCGCGCGGTATATGGTAACCTAACGTCTGTTCAATTAAATGCTAAGACAATCGCTCAGCGGTTGGACGCTTTCGCTGAACAGGCTTTTCGTCGTGTGCCGATGTCAGGGGAACTGGAGCCCATCCAGCAACTCGTGGCCAGCAAACTCAAGGAAGGAGTAAAACCCTTGCAGGCTCTCCAGTTGGGCTGCCAGGCTATTCTCTGTTCACCCGGATTTCTCCATCTAAATCTGGGCGAAGGGGAGCTTAGCGAAATCGCATTGGCATCGAGATTATCATATTTCCTGTGGTCATCGGCTCCGGATGAGGCACTTCTCAAACAGGCCGCCGACGGAAAACTTCGGTCCGGCTTGTCGGTGCAAGTGAAACGTATGCTGGTTGACCCCAAGTCGGATCGATTCGTAAGGCATTTCGTGCGTCGATGGCTGGATTTGGACAATATTGGGACCATGCCTCCGTCTGAAGATTTTCTGGTGTACTATCGTGACAACCTCGAAACGGCGATGCGCAAAGAGACGGAAATGTTCTTTCGTCATTTACTGGATAACAATTTGCCGCTGCGTGAATTTCTGAAGGCAGACTATTCGTTTCTCAATCGCGAACTCGCTTTGCATTACGGCATTAAAGGCGTTCAGGGTAACGAGCTACAGCGTGTTTCACTCAAAGGCAGCACGCGAGGCGGTCTGCTTGGCCAGGGTGCGTTACTGACCGCTTCAGCCAATGGCGTGGATACGTCGCCCGTTGTGCGCGGGATTTATGTGCTGGAGAAACTGCTCGGCTACACGCCACCGCCACCGCCACCCGATGTTCCTACGATTCAACCTGATATCCGTGGGGCAAAGACCATCCGCGAGCAACTAGTGAAGCATCGGGAGATTGCCACGTGTGCAGAGTGTCATCGCAAAATCGATCCCTTAGGGTTTGCCCTGGAAAACTATGATGCCATCGGGGGGTGGCGTGGGGAGTACGGTCGCAACATGCCGATCGATGCCTCGGGAAAATTGCCTGATGGTCAAACCTTTAAAACGCCCGCAGAATTCCATCAACTCATGGTCGAACGTCATATGGAGTTTACCCGTAATCTAACTGAAAAGCTTCTGACTTACGCCCTTGGTCGTGAATTGGTAGCTCTAGATCGACCGCACATTGATTCCATTGTGAGGAAAACAAAAGTTGATGGTAAAGGACTGCATGACCTCATTGAAGCGGTGGTCTTGAGCGAGGTGTTTTCAAAGAACTAGCTTCCCTTTTGAGTTATGGGCTGCATGATTGAGCCCATGCAAACTCTTTCCCGACGTTCATTCCTTGGAAGTGCCGCTTTGGCTGCTCCGGTTATTTCGTTCGCTCCAACGCTTCTGGCAAAAGATAAGAATGATCCAAACCGTTTTCAGATTGGCATTCAGGAATACACCTTCCACCGGTGGATTCCAAATAAGCTGGACCATCTTGATTACCCCGCCCTGGCCAAGAAGAAGCTGGGTATTACCCATATCGAATACTGGAACCGTCCCTTCGGAGGCAAGCATACCGACAAAAAATATGTTGGTGAATTGGTTAAACGAACCACTGGTGAAGGGATGAAGAACGTGCTGATTTTGGTTGATGCGAAGAACCAGCTGGATTCAAAGGATGCCAAGGCGCGGACACGTGCAGTTGAGGAGCACAAAGGATGGGTGGATTGCGCTGCACAATTAGATTGTAAGGCTATTCGCGTTAACTGCCGCTCAGGAGGTAATCGTGATGAGAACCTTGATAATGCTGCGAAAGGGTTGGGTGCCTTATGTGATTACGCCAAGGGTACCGGGGTGAAGATCGTGATTGAGCCTCACGGGGGCAACTCACAGGACCCGGATTGGCTTCTTGCCGCAATGAAAAAAATCAATAAACCCAACGCGGGACTTTTGCCGGACTTCAACAATTTCGGCCGTTACAATCGTTATGATGGGGTGACCAAGAGTCTGCCCTTTGCCCCGGCCGTTTGCGCCAAGGCGTTGAAGTTTGATGATAAAGGAAATGAGACGAACACCGATTATTATAAGATGATCAAGATCATCTACGAATCAAATTATTCTGGTGTGATCTCCATTGAGTTTGAAGGTCGCGGCGTTGACCCGATTGAAGGTTCATTGAAAACCAAAGCCCTCATCAAGAAGGCGCTCAAGGCAGCGGCTGCATGATCCGAATCTGGATCTTCATCCTGGTTTGGTTTTTTGCATCGAGTATTTTTGCGGCCAAACGGCCCAACCTGATCCTTATATTGGCCGATGATCTGGGGTGGGCTGACCTGTCCTGTTATGGCAATGATCTGCATCAAACCCCAAATCTTGATCGCTTGGCTAAACAAGGGGTTCGCTTTACTGATGCCTATGCGGCCAGCCCGGTCTGTACCCCCACCCGGGCAGCCATTCTGACCGGTCTGCATCCGGCACGGCTGCACATGACCATCTGGCGCGAGAGTGCCCTCAATCGCGGGAACCGCAAGTTGCTACAGCCGGTTTGTCTGGATTCTCTCCCCTTGAAACATGTGACTCTGGCTGAGGTGCTCAAGCAGGCCGGATACTTTAATGCCCATCTAGGCAAATGGCACGTGGGTCGTGCTGAATCCTATCCTCAAGCTCATGGGTTTCATGTGAATATTGGCGGAACACTCTGGGGTGCTCCACAAACCTTTTGGTATCCTTATAATGGAGATGGTTATTTTCGCGACTGGCGATATGTGCCTAATCTTGAGCCGGGTAATAAAGGTGACTATCTCACCGATCGATTGACCGAGAAGGCTCTGGTAATCATGGAAGAACAGGCCAAGGCATCGCGGCCTTTTTACCTGAATCTATGGTATCACACTGTGCACACGCCCATAGAAGGTAAACCTGAACTGGTTGAGCGTTACCAAAAGAAGATCAAGCCCGGCTCGGTTCGTAAGAATCCCCACTACGCAGCCATGGTTCATAGTCTGGATGAAAATGTGGGTCGGGTATTGGCTAAAATAGATGAGTTGGGGATTACTGATAATACCCTTGTTATCTTTACCTCTGATAATGGCGGCTTCATTAACAAATGTAAGCTGAACAGGGAATTGGCCGTGGCCAATAACGCTCCTTTACGCAGCGGTAAGGGTTCCTGTTATGAGGGAGGGCTGCGAGTGCCGCTCATTGTCCGGGGGCCCAAGGTGGATCAGGGCAGGGTTTCATCTGAACCGGTGTATGCACCTGATCTGTACCCGACCCTGCTGCGGGTCGCCGGACTTTCTGATCAGGCACAAGCTGGAATAGATGGCACGGATTTTACCCCGCTTCTTGGAAACCCAGATTTTAGTCTGCCGCGGGAAGCACTTTATTTTCATTATCCTCATTACTATCAGACCACAACCCCGGTCAGTGCCATTCGTAAAGGGAATTGGAAGTTACTGGAATATTTTGAAGACGGCCGACTGGAGTTGTTTAATCTCAAATGGGATCCTGGTGAGACCAGGAATCTCTCCACGACCAGGCCGGCACTGGCTCAAGAATTAAGGGCGGATTTGGATGCCTGGCGCAAAAAAGTTGAGGCACAATTGCCTGAGGTTAATCCGGGGTGGAAACCCCGAAGGAAATAGTTTTTTGGGGTAGATGCCGGTAAAAAAAACAAAGCTTCGCTCTTGAGGTCGGCTCCTGCTAAAAGAAGGGCTCCATGGTTCGAAACATTATCTTAATACTCGCCTGTTGGTGTGGAACAACGCTCCAAGCGGGCGAAAAACCGAACATCATCTTCATTTTTGCCGATGACTTGGGTTATGGTGACCTGGCCTGCTACGGTCACCCTTACGCCAAGACACCTGCCCTGGATCAATTGGCCAAAGAAGGCACCCGTTTTACCCAGGCATATGTGACTGGGGTAACCTGTTGTCCAAGCCGGACGGGCATGATGACCGGCAAGTTTCCCGGCACCTTTGCCAAGTACATGTCTGACCATGGTTTTGGAGATCGCGTAACTATCACTGAGTTGTTGAAAAGAAACGGGTACCGTACAGGGCATTTTGGCAAATGGCATATTGGTCCGGAGACGAAAAATGGCACCTATGGTATTGATGTAATTAATGGTAAAGATCGTGACGCCAGGGGTCGCGCTGAGCATGGTCGTGATGCTTATATCATAGACGCGGCAATAGGATTTCTCGAAGCGAATGCAAAAAAAGATAAACCGCTCTACATGAATGTGTGGGGTCATATTTCTCATTTCCCGGTACAGCCCTCCAGGAAGTTCAGTGACAAGTTCAAGGATGTGGTGGTGGATGAATCCAAGTTTAACGAAACGATGCGGGAAAAATTTCAGCATTGCCGCGAATTTGAGGGGGATATTGATGAAGGGATGCGCAATTATCTGGGGGATGTGTGGAGTATGGATGCAGGCATCGGGCGTTTGCTCAAGAAGGTGGACGAACTGGGCCTGCGCAAAAACACCATCGTGGTTTTCTCAAGCGATCATGGTCCTGCTCCGGTTAAGCTGGGGGGCGGGCGCAATGAAGCGCCTTCACGCATTGATGCTGCACGTAATATGCTGGGTTCACCGGGGGTTTATCGAGGGGGTAAGCATACTCAGTTTGAGGGCGGTGTGCGGGTTCCATTTATCATCCGCTGGCCCGGTCATGTGCCTGCAGGCCGAGTGAATGAAACCTCAGTTATTTCATTTATAGATTGGCTTCCCACGGTTTGCCAAATTACAGGAGCGAACAATTCAGCACCTAATCTGGATGGAGAGGATATTTCAGATATTTGGCTGGGAGCCAAGCGTACTCGCACCAAGCCGCTTTATTGGAGGGTGGGAAATGCGAATGCCCGACCGGCCGTGCGGGTGGGTGATTGGAAGTATTATCATTACAATGACAAAAAAACCGGTCCGATGCTTTATGATTTAGCAAAGGATCCGGGTGAGAAACGGAATTTGGTAAAGGAAAAGCCCCAGGTTGCTCGTAGATTGAGCAATCAGATCAAAGATTGGATTGCTACATTACCCAAGGAGTACACAAAGCCTAATAAACAGAAAAAGAGAGATAAAAGGAAAGAAGACGCAAAAAACAATTAGGGATAGTTGTCGACGTGAATAGTTCTTCAAATAAAATGGAACAGCTTGTTTCCAGATTATCCCAATCCGATTTATGTTATTTTTGCGATTGGCCTAATAAATCTGTTCCTCGAATTGCAGCTGGTGTTTATGCAATTTATGACCGCCTTGGAAGATTCCTTTATGTAGGTATGGCAGGAGCAGGTTTGAGCAAGAATAAGGTAAAACAATTAAAGGAAATTAAAGGTAGAAAGTCGGGGCTCTTTGATAGGCTAGGGTCACATGCAACTGGATATCGGAGTGGTGATAGGTTTAACATATATATCTGCGATCTATTTGTTTTAAAGGGTCTGTCAAGGAGCCAAATAAATGACATTGCGGATAAACGGATTTCTCTTGATGGAATTAATAAGGAATACATACGCTCAAATTTCTCTTATCGTTATTTGGTTGTGGAGAGCGAAGTCGTTAGAGATTTAGAGCGTTATATACAGGAGTTTGGAATAAATGGCGAAACACCTTCAATTAACCCACTTGTCTGAGTTAGATTATCATAAAGTTCGTGGCCTTTGTGTTGCCCGTTTTGGATGGTTGTTTGCTTTCTTAATGGGTGTTTTTGGAGGTCAACTCCATGCCGCGCCCAAGCAGCCCAACTTTATTTTTATTCTGGCCGATGACATGCCGTGGTACGGCACAGCGGTTCAGATGGAAGAGGGGTTTAAGGCTTCGGCGGGGCAGACTCGGAGAACGCCGGTTATTGATCAATTAGCCAGGGATGGTATGACGTTTAGTCGGGCTTTCGCTCCGGCAGGCATGTGTGCGCCATCGCGGTGCAGTATCCAGACGGGCATGAGTGCCGCACGCACGCGCTTTAGTGGTAACGGTAATTTCGACACAAATACACGTGAGGTGGTTTACGGGGGTCGTCGTAGCAAGGGTAAGCTTGTCCTTGAACCCCAGCCCATTGGATCTCTGGATCCCAAACAGGATACGATTGCCGAGTACTTGAAGCCCCTGGGCTATGCCTCGGCTCATATTGGCAAATGGCATATCTATGGAGGTGGACCTGGAAAGCATGGATATGATGTGCACGATGGGCCAACCACCAATAATGAGGGGAATTCAAAAGATCCCAAGGATCCCAAGCTGATCTTTAGTATAACGCGCAAGGCGATTAGGTTTATGGAAGTGCAGGCAAAGGCAGACAAGCCGTTTTATTTGCAGGTGTCGCATTACGCCGAGCACAACGCCGTGCAATGTTTGCCTGAGACGGCTGCTCAATGCCTGAAGCTAAAAGGTATCCGGGATATTACGCCCAATGCCCTGCGTAAACGCGTGGTTCAGCGCACGGCCATGGTGCTGGATATGGATAGAAGTATCGGCATGCTTCTTGAAAGACTTGATCAGCTTGGTTTGAGTGAGAACACCTACGTGGTGTTTATGTCCGACAACGGTCATCACCGCGATACGGGTTCCAAGAAATTCCTGCGCGGCAACAAATGGTGGCTTTGGGAAGGCGGTATTCGAGTGCCCATGATCGTCAGGGGCCCGGGCATCAAGGGTGACTCGCGTTGTGATGTGAATGTGGTGGGTTATGATTTTCTGCCGACCTTTGTGGATTTGGCGGGTGGCTCACTGGATAAACTGCGCGACATTGATGGAGTCAGCATCACATCGTTGTTAAAAGGGCAAGAGGATAGGAAGCTGAGTGATCGATTTATATATTTTCATTACCCGCATCATCGCAATACCGCACCTCATTCAGTGGTGCTTCAGGGTGACTTGAAATACTTCCGCTTCTACGAGCAACCCGGTTCGCATTATCTCTACAACCTCAAGTACGCCATTGGAGAAACTGAAAATATTGCAGCGCAAAACAAGGCCGCGGTGGCCCGTTTGAGCAAGGAAATGGATCGGTACCACCTGGCGATCAAAGCCTGTCTGCCCAAGCCCAATCCGGAAGCGGATTCGGGTTATAAACCTTTTGATCCGGATAAGACTTGGGAGTGATTAGTTCAGGGCGTTTAAGGCATCATTGAACAGTGCGCACGGCCTCATGGCTGCATCTGCTTTTTCCTCATCAGGCTGATAGTACCCGCCAATATCCATCGCTTGATCCTGCACCTCATTAAGTCCCTCGACAATTGCCGATTCGTTTTCGGCCAAAGTTGTGGCGCAGGAGGTGAATTGTGCAGCTAAATCGGGATCCTCGGTTTGCTTAGCCAGTGCTTGAGCCCAGTAAAGAGTCAGGTAGAAATGGCTGCCACGGTTGTCCAGTTCGTTTACTTTACGAGAGGGGGATTTGTTTTCGTCGAGGAACTTGCCAATGGCGTCGTTGAGCGTTTTTGACAGGATGAGTGCCTTTGTGTTGCCGGTCTTGGTGCCAAGATCTTCGAGTGAAACACCGATTGCGAGGAATTCTCCCAACGAGTCCCAGCGCAAGTGGTTTTCGGCGTTAAACTGCTGCACGTGTTTGGGGGCTGAGCCGCCTGCTCCGGTTTCAAATAGGCCGCCGCCGGCGAGCAGGGGAACAATGGAGAGCATCTTGGCGCTGGTACCCAGTTCAAGGATGGGAAAGAGATCGGTGAGGTAATCGCGCAGGACATTCCCCGTAACCGACACCGAGTCCAGCCCATCTTTACAACGTTGGCAGGTAACGCGGGTGGCCTCAACAGGTGAGAGAACCTCAATATCAAGACCATCAGTATCATGGTCAGGCAGGTATTGATTAACCTTCGCAATGAGGTTGCGGTCGTGAGCACGGTTTTCGTCCAGCCAGAAAATCGTCTTGGCACCGGTGGCGCGGGCTCGAGTAACAGCCAGCTTTACCCAATCACGAATGGCGACATCCTTGGTTTGACACATGCGCCAGATGTCACCGGCTTCCACTTCATGGCTGAGTAGTATATTGCCTTCACCGTCCTTGACCCGAACCGTTCCTGCATGGGGAATCTCAAAGGTCTTGTCATGCGATCCATACTCCTGTGCCTTCTTGGCCATGAGGCCAACATTGGAGACATTGCCCATGGTGGAGACATCAAAGGCTCCGTGGGTTTTACAGAAATTAATTGTTTCACGATACACACCGGCGTAACTGCGATCGGGAATCACGGCCTTGGTGTCACATGGTTCTCCGTCCGGGCCCCACATGCGGCCGGAGGTGCGGATCATCGCAGGCATGGAGGCATCAATAATGACGTCACTTGGTACATGGAGGTTGGTGATGCCGTGATCTGAGTTCACCATCGCCAACGCGGGCTGCTCCGAGTAAAGCATTTGTATATCTGTCTTGATGGTGGTCTGTATATCTGCGGGTAATTCCTCGAGTTTGGTATAAAGATCGCCAATGCCGTTGTTGGGATCAAACCCGATGGATTCCAGTGACTCGGCATGTTTCTCCAGGATGTGTGCGTAAAATACACTTACGCAGTGACCGAATATAATGGGGTCACTTACCTTCATCATGGTGGCCTTCATATGTAGTGAAAAGAGAACGCCTTGATCCTTGGCGTCATCGATTTCTCGCTGCATGAATTCACGCAGAGCTTTGGCGCTCATCACGCCTGCGTCAATCACCTCACCCTCCAGCAGCTTTAGATTATCCTTTAGGGTGGTGGTTTCACCATTATTTTCCAGCTCGATGCGCACTTCATCATCCTTGGTTAAAACGTGCGACTGTTCGCTTCCGTAAAAATCACCTTCATCCATATGCGTCACGTGTGATTTGGAATCAGGAGTCCATTCGCCCATCGAGTGGGGATTCTTTTGTGCGTAGGCTTTAACAGGTGCAGCAACCCGGCGATCGGAGTTGCCCTCACGCAGGACCGGGTTGACGGCTGAACCGAGTACTTTCGCATAGCGTGATCGGATCATTTTTTCTTCATCTGTTTCCGGTTCCTCCGGAAAATTCGGGATTTCAAAGCCGTGGGACTGTAATTCTTCAATGGCACTTACCAGTTGCGGGATGGAAGCACTGATATTGGGCAGTTTGATGATGTTGGCTTCGGGTGTAGTGGCCAGTTCCCCTAGTTCGCTCAGTGCGTCTGGGATACGCTGCTCTTCAGTGAGGTTTTCCGGGAAGTTGGCAAGGATACGCCCGGCAAGGGAAATATCCTTCAATTCAAACTCAATGTCGGAACTTTGGGTAAAGGCACGCAGAATCGGCAACAGTGAGCGGGTTGCCAACGCCGGGGCTTCATCGGTTTTCGTGTATACAATCTTGGAAGTAGGCATGCGGTATATTTCGGGAAAGTGGGGATGTCTAACAGTTTCTATAGCCTCTGTAAACTCTTGCTGAGGGGTATTGACCTTGATAGCTGCTTTGGCAGAGACTTGTGCCCGTGAAAAATCTTTTCCTCAGTCTGACTTTTTTTTGCACACTACTCCTTAACGCTGATCAAAGGCCTAATATTGTACTGATTATGGCAGATGATCTCGGGTTTGCTGATCTGGGGTGTTACGGGTCGGAAATCCGTACACCGAATCTCGACGCACTCGCTGCAAAGGGGTTGCGATTCTCGCAGTTTTACAACACAGCCAAGTGCCACTCGTCACGGGTGAGTTTGCTGACGGGGCTTTATTGTGACCAAGCTGGCAGCGGGAGTCTCAGCCGTGGGGCGACGATTGCGGAGGTGCTGGGCAAGGCGGGGTACTCCACGTCGATGGTCGGCAAATGGCATCTAAGTAAACAGCCCACTGATTTCGGTTTTCAACGTTATTGGGGTCACCTTTCGGGTGCATGCAATTTTTTTACCGGTGACAACTCTTTCAGATATAATGGTGAAAACTATAAAGTGCCGAAGCAGCTCAATGGCCGACCGTTTTATACCACGCACGCGATGGGCGATTTTGCGCTGAAGTTTTTGGATGAAGCGACGGCGAAGGAGGATCCATTTCTTTTGTACGTTGCCTTCAATGCCCCGCACTACCCATTACATGCTCCTGAAGCGGACGTTAAAAAGTGTGATGGAAGATATGATCGAGGCTGGGATGAGTTGCGTGTCACCCGTTATGCCAAGCAGCTTAAGATAGGGTTGATCCCTGAGAAATTTAAGTTGAGTAAAAGGCCCGAACATATTCCAGCTTGGGATAGCCTGAGTGCCAAGGAAAAACAGTGGGAAGCCGATCGCATGGAGGTTTTTGCAGCGATGGTTGAAGTCATGGATCAAAACATCGGGAGGATGGTTGAGAAACTAAAGGCCAAGGGTGTTTGGGAAAACACGCTCTTTCTCTTTTGCGCGGATAATGGAGCCTGTCCCTTTGAGCGAACAAGAGGTCGTTATTTAAAGCCTTGGGATCCAAAATCCTATTGGACTTATGACGCCAGCTGGGCGCACGCAGGCAATACACCTTTTAGACTGTATAAACAAAACCAGCATGAAGGGGGTATTTCTTCACCCTTAATTGCACATTGGCCAAAGGGGCTTAAGGCAAATTCAGGCAGCATTACGCGACAGCCGGGCCATTTAGTCGATTTTATGGCGACCTTTATTGATGTGGCCAGAGCCACCTATCCGAAACAAGTTGAGGAGCGGAAAATTGATCCACTCGTGGGTAAATCACTGTTGCCGATTCTGCAGGGAAAGAAACGGGAAGGTCATGAGACCTTGTATTTCCACTTTGGGACAGACCGGGCACTGCGTCAGGGGCCGTGGAAGCTGGTCTCCGCCAAGCTGGGACGATGGGAACTCTACAATCTGGATGAGGACCGAACTGAAACAAACGATCTCTCAAAGAAACATCCTGGCCGCGTAAAAGCCATGGCACAAAAATGGTTTGAGATAGCCAGGGATACAGAACGCTTGAAAGGACGCAATGTTTCACCAGTCAAAGAGTCATTAGCCAAGCTCAATTTCCGCAGAGACACATCCAAAGGAAGTGCTGTATCCAAGCCCAAAAAACCGAGTAAGAAAAAGTAGAGGAACACGATGTTGAAACAATTAACTTTGTTCATAGCCTTGACGATTACGGTTCAGGCGGCCAGTCAGCCGAATTTTCTCATCATTATGGCTGATGATTGCACCTATAATGATCTTCCCTTATATGGTGGTCAGAATGCCAAGACTCCGAATAT
>JASLKQ010000016.1:16572-47213 GCA_030747505.1 Verrucomicrobiota bacterium
CTCATCATTATGGCTGATGATTGCACCTATAATGATCTTCCCTTATATGGTGGTCAGAATGCCAAGACTCCGAATATTGATGCCTTGGCTGCGCGTGGGCTGACTTTCAATCGTGCTTATCTTGGGGAGGCTATGTGTCAGCCCTGTCGCTCGGAACTCTTTACCGCCCAGTACGCAATGCGAAACGGTTGTGCATGGAACCATTCTGCAAGCCGTCCAGAGGTAAAGAGTATGCCCCATCACCTTGGTGCACTTGGATATCGGGTTGGTTTGGCCGGTAAAGTTCACGTGAAACCCCGGTCGGTATATCCCTTTATCAAGGTGGAAGGCTTTGATCAAAGTTGCGTTCGTAACCCTACTCGGGCGCATGAATTAAAAGGCATTACTGAGTTCATGATAAAGAGCGATAAACCATTTTGTCTTGTGGTAGCACTGGTGGAACCCCATGTACCATGGGTGATGGGGGACGCTTCAAAATATCCACCCAAGAAATTGGAATTGCCTCCGAATATTGCCGATACACCGCGTACTCGTGAGGATTATTCCAAGTACCTAGCTGAGATTACCTATATGGATGGGCAGGTAGGTGAGATTTTGGATGTGCTGGAAAAAAGTGGGCAGGCTGAGGATACATTGGTGCTCTTTACATCCGAACAAGGCTCACAGTTTCCCGGATGCAAATGGACCAATTGGAATACAGGATTGCATACCGCACTGGTGGCGCATTGGCCGGGTCGAACATCGGTGGATAAGCGAACTGACGCATTGGTCCAGTATGCAGATATCTTGCCGACTCTAATTGCTGCGGCGGGAGGTGATCCCAAAAAACACCGGTATGACGGCACGAGTTTTCTGCCTGTTCTTATGGGTAAAGCGGACACTCATCGGGAGTTTGTGTATGGTATTCACAATAACATTCCTGAAGGTCCTGAGTATCCCATACGCAGCGTCAGTGATGGGACTTTCCACTATATTCGCAACCTGCGCCCTGACGAGTTGTACATTGAAAAGCACCTTATGGGCATGAAAGGCGATGCGGTTCTTAACAACCCCTATTGGTCAACCTGGGTGAGGGAGGCGTGGATCAACCCGCATACGTATCGGCTGGTTAAACGGTACATGAGCCGGCCCTCAGAGGAGTTATATAATTCGGTTTCCGACCCGTATGAACTCAATAATCTTGCAAAGGCATCCCAGCACAAGGCCCGACTTCAGGAACTTGGTGCAGAACTGGACCGGTGGATGAAAGAGCAGGGCGATCCTGGTGTTGCGGTTGATACCCACAGGTCCATTGAGGCGGCCCGAAAAGGCAAACACCTGTACGGTCCTTCCAGGAATTAGGGAGCGTATCGTTTCCTGAATTTTAAGGGTGTGACGCCGGTATGTTTTCTGAATGCCTGGGTGAAGGCACTCTGATCGCAGAAACCGAATTTCTGGGCGATTTCGGCAATACTCAAGGCGGTGTTAAGGAGAGCGTCACTGGCGGTTTGAATGCGGGTCTTGGTCAAAAAATCCTGAGCACTCATTCCGAAGGCATCATTGAATTTTCGGTTTAATTGTCGGGGGCTTAGACCACTATGATGAGCCAGGTCAGTGACACTGATTCGTTCGCGGTGGTGTGTTCGTATAAATTCAACTGCAGCACTGATTTGAGAAAAGGGAAGCAGGAGTTTGCGAGAGCCTTCATAGCTGCGAACGGTTCCCATTAATCCGATTATGTTTCCCGATTCATCCTTGAGAGGGAGTTTATTGGTGACGAACCAGTCGAGCATCCGTTGTTCGTTATACCAGATCTCAACCCGGTTCAGCAGGGGTTTGCCGGTTGCAAAAACCTTTTGATCATCACGCACAAAATTATCGGCAATTTGTTTCGGGAAAAAATCAGAATCCTGTCGGCCGACCACATCCAGTTCTTCATTGCAGCCCAGCCGTTTGTATATCGTGCTGCTGGCACACATCATTCGGCTATTCTGGTCCTTTGCGAAAAAGAATACTCCAGGTAGGTGCTCGAAAAGCTCCCGTACAGGCTCACCTGGGCCGATACGGGCCAGGAAGTTCCGCTGAATAGATTCAGGTTTTTCAGGAGCCACGACCGACTATTAATAAAATAGGCCATAAAAAAGCAAGCTATTCTCCATGAGATTATGTAGTTTGCCTCCGCTTTCACTTTACCATGATTGATGCTCATCAACATTTTTGGCAGCTAAGTCAACCTTTTGACTATTGCTGGCTTGATAATCCTGAACTTTCAAGGATTCGTCGCGACTATCTGCCTATAGACCTGAAGCCGCATCTCGATGCGGTGGGCATAAAGCAGAGTATTTTTGTTCAAACACAACATAATTTGGAGGAGAACCGGTGGGTGTTGGCGATGGCCGAGCAAACCGACTGGTTGGCGGGGGTGGTTGGCTGGGTGGACTTGGCTAGTGAGCAATGTGAGGAACAGCTTTTAGAGTTCAAGGATCATCCGAAGTTTGTTGGTATCCGTCATGTGGTTCAGGATGAGCCTGATGAGGATTTTATCATTCGGCCAGAAATCCTCCGTGGTCTTAAGGTGTTGGAGAAACATGGAGTTCCATATGATCTGCTGTTTTATGTGCAACATTTAAAACATGCCGATCAACTGGGTCGTGAGTTGCCTCAACTACCGATGGTGATCGACCATCTTTCCAAGCCCAAGATCAAGGCGCAGTCAATGGATGATTGGTTGCCGCAGCTTAGGGCTGCCGCGAAGCACGAACATATTTTCTGCAAACTCTCTGGCATGATTACCGAGGCCGACTGGGAAGACTGGCGGCCTGCTGATCTGAAACCCTATGTTGAGGCGGCACTGGAACATTTCGGGCCAAATCGTTGCATGTATGGCAGTGACTGGCCGGTGTGCGAGTTGGCTGGGAGTTATGAGCAGGTGCATGGAGCACTTAAGGAGGTGCTGGGCTCAATTAGCGACGCTGAGGCACACGAGATATTTGAGGGAACTGCCCGCCGTTTTTATGGCATTGCCGAATGATTGATCTTCTTCAATCCTTTAAATTGATTCCGATTGTTGCGTTGGAGGATGCCGATGATGCGGAACCGCTGGTCGACGCCCTTTGTGCGGGAGGCCTGTCGGTTGCAGAAATTACATTAAGAACCGAGTGCGCAATTGATGTGATTCGCAGGTTGGGGGCTCGTGATGATTTCCTTTTGGGAGCGGGCACGGTTCATAGTGTAGAACAGGCCGAGGAGGTTGTTGAAGCGGGGGCTCATTTTGTTGTTACCCCCGGTTTTAACCCGCGGACTGTTGCGTGGTGTTTGGAAAACAACGTGCCCGTTTTTCCAGGGGTCGCCACTCCGACGGACCTGGAGATGGCACTGGAGCACAATATCGAGGTCGTGAAGTTTTTCCCGGCCGAAACCTTGGGTGGGGTTAATACGCTTAAGGCTTTCAGTGGACCTTACCACAACGTTCGTTTTATTCCCACTGGTGGCATCAGTGGTGAAAACCTTTCTGATTACCTGGCTCTTTCAAATGTGCTGGCTTGTGGTGGGAGCTGGATGGTTGATGTTGATAATTGGGATCAAACAACCCTCCTTACTACTCAGGCTGTGGAGCAGGTAAATGAATTTAACTAAACCATGAAAAAAATCCTGACACTTACGATTGCAGCATTGATAACTCAATTCATTGGGGCGGAAACCCGGCCGAATGTTCTTTTTATTATGTCCGATGACCATACTTCCCAGGCTATTGGGGCTTATGGGAGCCGGCTTGCCAAGCTGAACCCTACTCCGACCATTGATCGACTGGCCAAAGAAGGAATTCTTTTTGAGAATGCGTTTTGTTCCAACGCAATTTGTGCCCCTAGCAGGGCGACGATTATTACCGGTCAATATGCGCATACCTGTGGTGTTCATGATTTGCGTGGAGGAATTGAGGGGGGACGCCAGCATCTGGCCCGTGAAATGAAGAAAGCGGGTTATCAAACGGCAATGATTGGCAAGTGGCATCTTAAGAAGGAGCCCGCAGATTTTGATTATTACTGCGTATTGCCCGGGCAGGGAAAGTTTCATGATCCGGAATTTCGAATTCGAGGGGAAAACCCATGGCCAAAAAATCTGATTAAGTTTCCCGGTCAACATTCCTCTGATGCGATTACTGACCAGACATTAAAATGGTTTAAGGAAGGGCGCGACAAGTCCAAGCCCTTCTTCCTGATGCACCACTACAAGGCTCCGCATGACTACTTTGAGCATGCTCATCGGTATAATGATTATCTGACGGACGTGGATATCCCCAAGCCGGAGAATCTAATTGAATCGCATCCTGCCGGTTTTGGGTCCATCGCCACACGCGGTTATCAGGATGAATTGATTCCTCATATCGGCACCTCCATTGGTAACCGAAACCCCCGCCGATCTTACGCGGTGGATTTACCAAAAAGGTTCCCTCAGGATTATCCAAAGGATTATGACCCCGCCCAATTAACTGATAAGCAGATTCAGCACCAGGCCTACAACGCATATCTGCGGAAGTACCTGCGTTGTGTCAAGGGAGTGGATGATAATCTGAAAAGGCTTTTTGGTTATCTGGAAAAGACCGGGCAGATGGATAATACCGTTATTATCTATACTGGTGATCAGGGTTTCATGTTGGGCGAGCACGATTATCAGGATAAGAGATGGATGTATGAGGAGGCCATGCGCATGCCTTTATTGATTCGTTATCCCAAGACCATCAAGCCGGGTCAGCGGGTAGATTCCATTGTGGGCAATGTGGATTTTGCCCCGACCATGCTGGACTTTGCCGGAATAAAGACACCGGGATATATGCAGGGTCGTAGTTTCAAGTCGATTTGTGAAACGGGTGTTGAGCCCTCCAACTGGCCCAATGAAGCCTACTATCGGTACTGGATGCACATGGCTCATCATGATAATCCCGGTCATGTTGGGATTCGTACCAAGGAGTGGAAACTCATTTATTTCTATGGGGCCGATTATCAGGGAATGAACCAGACTCCGCCGGCATGGGAGCTCTACAACATGAAGGATGATCCCTTTGAATCCACCAACCTTTATGATGATCCAAAATATACAGACACGATCACAAATTTGAAAAACAGATTGGCTTCATTGCGAAGTAGTATTGGTGATGATGGTCGTGATTTCCCCAAGACCGAGAAGGTGCTGCAGGAATTTTGGGATTACGATTCGGCTGACCGGGAAAAGGCCCGAAAGCTTTCAAATGAATTTCTGAAAAGGCGTTTGCAATCGCTAAAGAATCCCCCTAAAGGGAAAAGGAAATGAGAATCCTGCTAACCATTGCCTTGGGTCTGTCTCTGGTGGAAACAGGTTTCGGGCAACCCATGCCCTCTTTGCCTAAAGGCTCAAAGTGGCCGCAAAACTTTCGTGAGCTGCGTGAAATCTATAAATCCACCGGATTGGAAGTAAAACGAGCGGTGATTCCAAAGGCCCAGGGGGTTATGGTCAAACCTGATATTGTATATGTAAAGCGAGGGAACCGCGAACTGAAGCTCGACCTTTTTTTGCCGAAGCCCTCAAAGAAAGCCGCCTCAATTGTGGTACTGATACATGGGGGTGGTTGGCGTAAAGGGAGTCGCACAGGCGAACATTCCAAGGCTATCTGGCTGGCTAACCGAGGATATGTTGCTGCTTCAGTGGAATATCGTCTGGCGGGTGAGGAAAAATTTCCTGCGGCAATTCATGATTGCAAGGATGCGGTACGGTGGATGCGTGCCAATGCCAAGCGATTCAATGCCAGTCCGGATCGTATTGCTGTATGTGGTGGATCAGCCGGTGCGCATCTGGCTGCCCTAATGGCTGCTGCCGGCCCTCATGCCAAACTTGAAGGCCCCAATGAGGCCAAGGGTTCTTCAGAGGTACAGGCGGTCATTGTGATTGCCGGGCCGACTGAGACCGATGGTGAAAGAGCAGGGGAACAATCTCGCAAACCTGATTCCAATTACCGTTTGTTTTTCGGTGGCACCATTGACGAGGTTCGGCCAATTTACATCCGGGCTTCCCCAGCTAACTGGATTTCAAAAGAAACTCCGCCTATGCTGATTATCGGTGAGCATTCAATGAATTCGGCACAGGCAATATTGGGCAAATTGAACAAAATGAAAATCCCCAATGAAACCTTGGTGCTAAAGGGAGGGATTCATGGTGAATGGAACTGGACCCCATGGTTCTCCATTACCATGAACCGAGTGGATAGTTTTTTACATCAGTATCTGAAATAATCATGCGTTATCTTTTTGCCTTCTTTTGTTTTGTGGTTTGCGCCTTTGCAGACAATCCGAACATCATCCTTATTTATGTCGACGATATGGGTTATGGGGATGCTTCCTGCCTGAACCCAAAATCCAAATTCAAGACGCCGAATATTGACCGGCTTGCCAGGGAGGGCATGACTTTTACTGATGGGCATTCCTCCGATACCGTCTGCACACCTTCACGATACGGATTGCTTACCGGTCGTTATGCTTGGAGAACGACCCTAAAGCGTGGAGTGATGGGTGCTGAGGGTGCCTGCCTTATTGCTGGAGGCCGAATAACCTTGGCATCCATGCTGCGTGATAACGGTTATACAACGGCAATGGTCGGAAAATGGCATTTGGGAATGGATTTTCCCGGAACAAAAAACAAACGGGATTGGACGCGACCTGTTAAAGATATGCCCTTGGACAAGGGGTTTGATTATTTCTGGGGAATCCCCGCCTCCATGAATTACGGAGTGCTTGCCTGGTTTGAAGGGCGCCATGCCAAGGTGCCGCCCACTTTGTACACCTCAAAGAAACCCAGCAAGATTGCAATAGATGATTATCGGATCATGCCACCTTACCAGAAGACACCAAAAGAGGCGCCGAACCCAGAGGAATCAGGAGGGCGACGATTTGGCCTTAACGGGAAAGGTCTGGAGGTGGCAGAGGACTTTGTAGATATCGAGTGCCTAGACCGCTTTACCTCACAATCGCTTGAATGGTTGGAGGGGCGTGCTGCTGCGGCGAGAAAGGGCAAGCCCTTTTTTCTTTATCTGCCCTACACCTCCCCGCACAAGCCGGTGATTCCGCTGGAAAAATTTCGGGGCCAAGGCAAGGCAGGCGCTTACGGTGAATTCATGATTGAGACCGACTGGCACATTGGTCGTATTTTAAAGTGGCTTGATGATAAAAAGCTTACTGAAGATACCATGGTAGTTTTCACCAGTGACAATGGGCCGGAAAAAACATGGACAAAACGTGTTGAATTGTATGGGCACCATAGCAGCGGAATTTACCGTGAAGGGAAGCGGTCCATTTATGAGGGGGGGCACCGGGTGCCCTTCCTTGTTCGTTGGCCGGCCAAGGTGAAGGCAAATTCAAAATGGAACCAGCCGGTTTGCCAAACCGATTTATTGGCCACCTTTGCTCAAATGCTTGGCATAAAACTTCCAGATAATGCGGGTGAGGATAGCGACAGTTTTTTTGATGCATTAACCGGGATAAAAGAAACTACTCCTCGCGGACCTATGGTAAATCACGGCTCGCAGGGTCGCTTCGCCATACGGGAGGGAAAGTGGAAGCTGGTGATGGAGGATGCCCGTAAAAACAAGCGCGAGTTATATGATCTTTCCAGTGATCCAAAAGAAACAAAAAATGTCATTTCGGCTCATCGCAATAAAGAAAGGGAACTTGCCGAAAAATTAACAGCATTGATTGCCAAGGGGCGTAGCACGCCCGGTAAACCTCAAAAAAATGATACTCCCAATTGGCGGGATTTGGTTTGGATGGTTAAGTGAAGAACAAAGAAGGCAGCGCGATTAAGTAGTTTATTGAGGGCCTAAATTAGTCGTTTTTCAATGGGAGGTCTTACTGATATTTTCAGTCACATTGGTGCTATGCGTTCCGAGCCCATATCCGTGGTTAGTAAAACGTGTGCGTCGAAACTTTCCGCTAACAATTGGTTCTTAATGGCGGCGTATCCATCATCGTCCCAAAGGTTTTTATGTTCCCAGGGGTCAGTCTCTAAATCAAAAAGTTCACCCACATTCTTCCCATGATAAACACACAGCTTGTGTTGGCGCGTTCGATGCATTGTTGCAAACGTTCCTGTTCCACCGGTAAAGTGAGGGTCTAGAGCATCGAAATATTCGCTACGGACAAAACTTCGATGTTGGTCTCCAGTTGATGCGCCTTCCAATAAGGAATTCAGGCTGATTCCCTGCAGGTACTCTGGTGCTTCTACCCCTGCCAGATCCAGCAACGTGGCAGACATGTCCAGTAGCTCCACCAAGGCATCGCTCTGTGTGTTTTGCGCAAAACGTTTGGGCCAGGAGAAAATGAGTGGTACTCGCACCAGGCCTTCGTAAAAACGGCAGCCTTTGTACATCAATCCGTGATCACCTAATGCTTCCCCATGGTCACTGGTAAAAATAATCACTGTGTTGTCGCGTTGTCCGGTTTCGTCCAGAGCTGTAAGTATTCGTGCAAGCTGATCGTCAATCAGCGCAATCATCGCGTAGTATCGTGCTTGTGCTCCTTTTGCATCATGCTCAAGTGGCGTCCGTATTTTATCCTGAAAGTCACATTCCGACAGCTTGGCCTGAGCCTCCAAATCGCTGTCCATGAAATGCGGCCCTGGCATATCCAGAGGATCAAACCTATCAGCATAGGCGCGCGGCGGGACAAACGGCGGATGCGGGTCATAAATATTTACGTTTAATAGCCACGGTCGATCGTGCTTTTGTCGAATAAATTCAATGGATTTTTCCGACCCCCAAGTTGTCTGGTGGAATTCTACGGGCACGGGGTCGTCGCTTTTGCGTAAAGCATTTAGGTCGCTTCCTTGTGCGCGCACCCAATTCGCGTAGTCATGCCCTTCCTTCCAATCATCTCGCGGCGCGTGGCTAAACTTCCAGTAGCTAAAACCATCATCAATCCGTGGTTCCGTACGCTTTCCCGAGCTTTGTAGATGGAACTTTCCTACCAACCCGCAGGTGTATCCAGCGTCTGCAATTAGCTTGGTGATTACCGGAGGCCAACTGGGAAACGTGTCATTCCCATTACGAGTGTTATGAACTCTACTTGGATACAGCCCCGTCATGAAACTCGACCGGCTTGGAGTGCAAATTGGGCTTTGGCAATACGTGTGGGTAAAGGCTACTCCCTTGGCAACCAGGTCATCAACTGCTGGCGTGCGAACATATGGATTACCCAACGCTCCAATTGTGTCGAAGCGCTGTTGATCTGTGCAGTACCAAAGAATATTCGGGCGATCACTCATTCGGCATGTACGATAACGTTAAGCTGTCTTTGTCGATACATTCTTTTTTTTCAGCAACAACACGGTCGCAGTCAGCAAAAGTCCCAGGGAGATAGGTTTCGTCACCAACGGCACATAATTTCCTCCGCTGGCCATCAGACCGGCACACAGATTCTCCTCGGCAACCGGTGCCAGGACAAACCCGATGACAAACGCAGCCAAAGGCAATTTCGCCTTCTCCATTCTCCAGCCTGCTACTCCGAAAACCAACATTACTCCAACATCAAACCATAGTCCGTTTAAAGCATAAGCTCCCCATATGCAACAACCAGTAACAATGGGCACCAAAATCTTTTTGGGTACGGACGGCAAGCGCGCAATCCACCGAGCTCCGCTCAGCATTAGAACAAACATGATCACATTAGCGACCAGCACGGTGCCTATAATCGCATGGACCACTTGTGGGTTCTGGCGGAAGAGTAACGGTCCAGGTTGTAAACCGTGTACAATCAGTGCCCCTAGTAATACAGCTCCTATCACACTTCCGGGCACTCCCAATGCAATCAATGGAATCAAGGCACCACCCACTGTTGCGTTATTTGCAGATTCGGACGCAACTATACCTTGCTCACTGCCTTTCCCAAATTTCTCCGGCTGGTTCGAAACTCGCTTGGCGGTGGCATATGCAGCCAGCGAACCAATATTTGCTCCGACGCCCGGCAGCACACCGACCAACGTTCCTATCCCTGAAGACCGCAGTAGATTGCCGATTTGATGTCTCCATGTGCTTAAGGAGATAAAGGGGGAGTCGTCTTCTGAGGCGGTTTCTATCTTGCCTTCGTTACTAGTTAAATTCTCCAAAACTTTTCCTATGGCAAACATGCCGATCAGCACCGGGATAAGTCTAAAACCTTCATTCATTGATGTAACTCCCAGTGTCCACCGTAGTTCGCCGGTGGCTGGATGCATTCCCGGCATTGCTGCCAGTACGCCCAGACCACCTGCCAGCAAACTGCGCGCACGAGTTGATTCTCCAACGCCTGCCAGTAATGCCAGTGCCAGAACCACCAGGGAAAAGATTTCGAAAGGCCCCAGTTTAGTTGACCACTCTGCCATTGGTTCGGCCAATTGCCATAAGGCAAACCAGGAGATCACTCCGCCAAATAGTGAAGCGCCAATTCCCAGGCCCAATGCGCGTCCGGGTTGACCAGAGCGCGCCATCGGATAGCCATCGAGCGTGGTCATCACCGTCGCCGGTGTGCCAGGCATACGCAGTAAAGTGGCGCTGATTAATCCCCCACTTACTGCACCCACGTACATGGCCACAAGCAAAACCAGTGCGGACACCGGTTCCATGGAAAAAGTCATCGGTAGTGTAAGCGCAATTAGCATGGTGCCGGTCATCCCCGGGATTGCCCCAACCGTGATGCCTAGCGCTGTTCCCAACAGTACGAGGCCTAAAATAAGTGGTGAGGTGAAGAGTTCAATCATTCGGTCTTATCCTCCCGCCAGACCATTACCCCGAAAATTGAGACCAATCCTAGGATCATCCAGTGCAATGGTGGTAAAGGGGTAGGTTTTTCGATTGTTATTCCCTCGAGATTTTCACTTCGCTGATTGATTATTTCCTGAAGTGATTTGCCCGTATGAAATTCCGTAGCTATGTGTAGTTGATTTAGGCGCTCACGAACGGTTTTGGTCTCCATTGTGCTTCGGAATAGATCCACAAAATAGGCAACCCGATCAGGAGGGGTGTCTTTGGGGGCCCACCAGAATTGCATCAACCCGTGAACCACATCGACATCCTGCTCTTTGGCTGTCGGCAAATCAGGGAAAGCAGGTTCACGTTGCTTGCTGAGTACAGCGAGCGCACGTATGCCCAAAGCCTTGAACTGTTCGTATTCTGCAACTGAAAAACCTGTTACATCAACGTGACCACCCTTGAGCTGCGCCAGACGCTTTGCTCCACCGCCGGTCTGAGTGAAACGAAACTTTGCACCTGTCTTACCCTTCTGTAGGAACATGGCTGAATAATGATTCGGCGCTCCAAGATTAGTCCCAAACACTAATTGATAAGGTCTTTGCACGGCTTCTGTCATTAGTTCGGAGAGCGATTGGAATGGTGAATTTTTTGCTACTGCAATCACCACGCCATTGTGTCCTGTGGCAGCGATGGGCTCGAAGTCTGCTGGTCCCCAATGGGCATTGCCATAGTGCTGTGCGGTGTGGATTCCATCATGAAGAAAGAGAATGGTATATCCATCTGGCTTGGCGTCGTGTGCGGCGCGACTGCCGATGGTGCCGCCGGCACCGGCGATGTTTTTGATCACGATCGGTTGAGGTGAAAGGTTGTGTTCGCGTATGGCTTTTTGAAAGATACGAACAAAAGTGTCACTACCACCCCCTGCAGCGAAGGGTACGATCACGGTGATGGGTTTCACCGGAAATTCAGTCGCCGTGACCATAAATGGCAGACAAAGGAAAATGCCTCCACCAATACACCTTGATAGATTTTGGATAATTGGCATTACCAAGATTTGATTAATCACCCGTAGAATCAGTCTAATTCAAGATGCTTAAGAGCAAAATACCAATCGAGAAAAAACAACACGTGAGCATCTAAGGGTTATATGTCAGTTCGATTCCATGCACTCTATCCAACTTCATTTTTGGGCAAAAAAATTACTATTTGGCATGTTCGGGCTGCTAAAATGACTGAATAAATTCGACCTTTCAAGGGTCTGAACGTAAGATTACAGCCGCTTTGGAAGGAACTATGATCAATCGCAGGAAAATGCTTCAAGGAATGGCAGCTGCAGCTGTTACGGCACCATTGTTTCCGGGTCTCTCTCAGGCGGCATCCAACAAGAGCAAGCCGAAACGGATTGTTTTCTTTTTGCAGAACCAAGGGTTTGATCCGGCGACGGCGATTCCCTCAGGCATGAAAAGCAGTGGTTCTTTGGCAAAGGCTAAGTTACCGGAGCCGATTGAGGCACTCGAGCCATACAAGGAGCGGCTGCATATCATCAATGGCTTGCATGGCACGCACACGAGCCCGTCACACAGCGCTTTCTTTGGCGCACTAGGTGGTTATCGCGGCAGCGACGGTGTGCCGCCGAGTGGACCGACGATTGATTATACTTTAAGTAAGGTGTTGCCGGAGACATTGCTGCCTCATCTTTGTATAGGTATGGATTCACTGGAAAACATGAAGGCCAAGCCAACGGTGGCCAATCTATCGGCCAGTGGCGCAGGTCAACCGATCTTCATGCACTCCAATCCAAATTTCCTGTACCAAATGCTCTACGGCGGCATTTCGCAGGGAACGATTCGCAAGCGGCATGAGGCGCAGTCGAGCATGTTTGATCGGATTGAGCAGCTGGCAGCGGTCAAAGGCGGTTCGTTGCCCCTTGCCGAAAAGCAGCGCTACGGCCAATACGTTCAGGGATTCAACGATATTAACGGGCTGCGCGAACGCCTGGGCAAAGTATCCAGTCATCTGCGGAGGTTTGCGCCCGAGGTGGATGGGGGCTATGCGAATCCGAAATTTGAAACCGACTGGCACGATCGCCTGTTGGATCTTGGCATCTCGGCGCTCAAGTCAGGTATCACCAGCGTGCTCACCATCGGTTCTGGCCGCGGCGAAATTTTTGGCTCGTGGAAGGGGGTTGGCGTGGAGCAGCAAGGCCACAACCTCGGTCACATGAAACAGCCGAACAATCCTATTTGGATTAAGATTCGTCAGTACAATAGCCGTATGCTGGCCAAGCTCGTGCAGGAACTTGAGAGCGTGCCCGAAGGCAGCGGCACCATGATGGATAATACGCTCATTGTGTATACCAGCAACAACGCTGATTATCAGCATACCTCTGGCAAGAACTGGCCGGTAATGCTGTTGGGTAATTATGACGGCGCGTTCAAAACCGGTTGCTTCACGCAGTTGGATGGAAAACGTCCGATCAATGCGCTCTATACTTCTATTCTGCGTGCTTCAGGTGTTGAGGTAGATCGCTACAACATGTCTGAGCAAATGGCGGCTAAGTTCGATTCGGGCACCGGACCGATCAAAGAAATCCTGATATGAACCGGTTGACCCTCGCCCTTGCGGTGGCGGTCTTTGCCTGGCTCGGCACGGTCACGCAGGCCGCGGACACCTACACGCCAGGCAAGCCGGTGCGTGGGGGCTTCAAAGCTTTTGCGCACGGTTTCCTTGAGAACAACTGCTTCGACTGCCACGACGCTGACGCTGCCAAGGGCGATCTCAATCTAGACAAGCTCGGGCCGGTGGATGAGACCAACGCAGCCGTTTGGAAATCCATCTGGGCACAGGTTACTCTGCAGGAGATGCCGCCTAAGAAGAAGTCTCAAGTTGAGATCATTGATAGACTGCGCTTTTCAGACTGGATCGTGACTGAACTTCAGCGCGTGATGAAAGACAAAGGCGGGTTTCAGGCTCACCTTGATCCTAACAAAGGTAACTTTGTCGCGCACGATTTACTATTTGGTTCATTGCCCAAGGGTGTTCGTCTTGTGCCGACTGCTTCGCCTGCGCGCATCTGGCGCGTGACACCGCAGGAACACATCACGCGACTCAATGAACTGATCAATACTGAACCGGCGTTTGATCCTGCCAAGCCAGGCCTACGCACACGTGGCGACATGGTGCCCACCAATCATGGCGGCGAATTAAAACTCTACTTTGGTACTGACCGCATTATCCGCTGGGAAGGCGGTACAGTCGCCTATGCGACCGCCGTCAAGAGCGTGCCCGGGGTTCTTTCCTCCAAGCGCAAGCATGGCTTGGAGAACTACCCGGATTTTTACACCGTCAATAGCTCCGAGGCCACGCAGATTCTGGATAAGGCGGAGGACATTCTGCGATATATGGCTTATGGCCCAATGAGCCTGGTTGGTTTTCCTGAACAAATCACCGATGACCCTAAGACCTACGACAAGATTAAACCTAAGGGCGATATTCGCGGTACACCCATTGCCATTGTTTACAATACCAAGATCGTACGCCCCTTGACTCCCATCCACGATCTAATGAAGGAAGAAGGGGTCACCGATGAACGTCTTCGTCAGACCGTTGATTTCCTGTTTGAAGCAGTGACCTTCCGTCCTCCGACCCAAAAAGAAGCGGCCGACTACCTCCAGATCGTTAAAGATTCCATTGCGAAAGTCGGTAAAGAGAATGGTGTATTTATGGGGCTTTCGGCTATTTTTTTGGATCGCGATGCACTCTTCCGTCCTGAGCTGGCCGCCAGTGGAAAACCTGATGCGTACGGCCGCGTGATGTTGCAGGATTGGGAACTGGGTTTGGCTTTGAATCATGCCTTGAGCTACATCCAACCCGATCCTCAACTTCGTAAGGCTATTGTCGAGGGGCACATGCGCACGCGAGAGGATGTGCGCCGCGAGGTCACCCGCATGCTCACTAATGATAACATCCGCAAGCCGCGCGTCTTACAATTTTTCCGGGACTACTTCGACTACGACCTCGGGGGTTACATCTGCAAGGATGCCAAGGCACTGGCTTCTTCGGGTGCCATTACTGGAAGAGGCCCAACCCAGCACTACCGTTCCATGTTTGATGCCACAGCCAGCACCGATCGACTGATTGAGTTAATCCTCGAGAAAGACAAGGATGTCCTCAAGGAACTGCTAACCACCCAGCAGTTCGTTGCCGAAAATAATGACGGAACTTATTTCGGTCGTAAGAATAGCCCTGAGGAACGTGCTTTGGCCATTGCCGCCAAGAAGATTGCAGATGAGACGCAGGATAAAAAAGAGGCCGCCGAAGTGGAGGCATTAGAGGAAGCGCTCTCCGAACTGGAAGCCAAGGTGAAGGCAGATCCCAAAAATAAAGATTTCAGGAAATCACTCGACCAGAAGAAGAAAACACTCGCTGCCACCAAGAAACGATTCGCCAATGCAAAAAAACGCCGTAGAGGTGGTGGTAACGTCAATGTGACACAGGCTAATATCAGCGGCTCCAAAATCTATGCTCGCGTGAGTCGGCGTACCTTTGGGAGGACAAACCGACCCGATCGGACATTGGCTGTTGTACCCGAAGGCCAGCGTCTTGGTCTTCTCACGCATCCTTCATGGCTTGTGTCTCACTCTGATGCCATGGATAACCATGCTATCCTTCGTGGCCGTTGGATTCGCGAGCGTTTGTTGGGTGGCGGTATTCCGGATGTGCCCATCACCGTCGACGCCATGTTGCCTGATGAGCCCAAGAACACACTTCGTGAACGCATGCGCGTCACGCGCGAGACCTACTGCTGGACCTGTCACAAAAAAATGGATCCTTTGGGACTTCCCTTCGAAATATACAACCATGCGGGTTTATTCCGTGCTACGGAACTAAACAAGCCGGTGGACGCTTCTGGTGAAATCACAGATAGCGGCGACCCCGCTCTCGACGGCCCAGTGGAAAATGCCTTGGAGATGATCGAGAAACTGGCTGCCAGCGAGCGCGTCGAACAGGTCTTCGTCCGCCATGCATTCCGTTTCTGGATGGGACGTAATGAGACTCTTAATGATGGTCCTGTCCTTCAAGCAGCACACAAGGCCTACCGTGATAATGATGGCAGCATGAAAGAGCTCCTCACCTCGCTCCTCACCTCCGATTCTTTCCTTTACCGTAAAGTGGGTCAGTCTGATCCGCTAAAAAAATAACCACTTAGAATTATTTCTGCCGGCTGGTGGCATTCTTTAATTCAGGTTGCGGTCGGTTGTTATATTTTTTAACCTCTTTTTTGAGAACACCGATTGCCTTGCGTAGTTGAGTGTCCCTGCCTGCTGGTAACTCACCGGGTTTAGGCCAAAGAACATAATGTGGGACTGCGCCGTGTAATTCCATATCTTCTCCGGTCCCCATTAGATACCAGCCCCGGAAGGGCATCCGCAGGAAGCCCATATCCATAATACTGCGGCCACCGGTACTGATGACCCCTCCTGCTGTAGGCACACCTACAACCTTACCTCGTTTGAGGTGCTTGATGGCATGGCTGAATATTTCTGCATTACTGTAGCTATTCTGATTACAGAGTACGACAACGGGTTTGTGCCAGGAGGCGTATACCTTGCGGTCCTGCGGGTAGCCTCGCCCACCGCCTCTGGGAACTGTAATGGCGTGTTGCGGTTGTGTTAGAATGGTAAGCAAATGATCAGTGGTTGAGCCGCCGCCATTTTCGCGTACATCAATGATGATTCCATCCTTGCCTGCACCAACTGAGTAAAGTTCCTCTTCAAAACGGAAGAAGCTCGTCATGTTCATCCCGGCAATGTGCATGTATCCCAATTTGCCTTCAGATAACTTGGATACCTCAGCCCGGTTAAATTGGATCCACTTCTCATAAAGGCGACTGCGAGCTGAAGAGAAGGAGGTGGGGCGCAAGGTGACTTCACGAACCTGTTTTTTGCGGCGGTTACCTGATTGCACCTTTAGAGCTATATCCCGATCAGGTCGTCCTGTAAGCAGTGAGGTTAAGTCAGATTCGAGGCTTACTTTTTTTCCATCGATATGAGTGATAATTTCATTAGGTTTAATACGGCTGGTTTCCAGATCAGCAGGTCCTTTGGGGATGATATCGCGCACCTTTAATCCCGGCCCTTTATGGTTTGCTACAAAACGTACGCCGAGGTGAACGGTGGTGTCTGTCCAGCCTGGTTTGGAGGCAGTCGGTGCAATTTCCGGCCCACGGTAGGAAAAGCCGAGATGGGAGCCATTGAGTTCCCCAAGCATCATGTTAATGAGTAGTCCCAGTGTGTAACCATCTGTGGAGGCGGCAGCCATGGGGGCATATTTTTTTCGTACCGCATTCCAATTGCGGTTGCCCATTGCCGGGTCATACCAGTGATCGCGCATGGAGCGCCAGCAGAGGTCAAAAGCTGCATGGTAACTTTTTCCAAGATCAATTTCCTGTTTGGCACTGAAACTATAGGAGGTTGGTTTCCCTGTTGAACTCATGGTTGCGGGGATTCCACTTGCCAGCCAACGGATATTGGAACCCACCCAGCGAGCTTTACTACCGGAAATTGATGTTAAGAGCGTGGGTTTTAAACCGTCAGGAAAGGAGACGGCAAAAGTTCCCCGTTTGCCGTCAATATTTGCACTGAAAGCCAATTTTTTGGAATCAGGAGACCAGAGCAGACTGGATTCGCTGCTATCAGGGATGGAAATGCTGCGTATCCGATCATGGATTCCTTCAAAGTCTATTTTAAGTGCGGGCTTCTTTGGGGGGGCGACTGGAGGCTTTGGTTTGGATTCAGGTTTTTCCGGCTTGGGCTTGTCTTCTTTTTTGGGGTCTGGTTTAACCGGTTTTTCTGGGGTTGGAGGTATGGCTGGCTTGGGTGGTCGCCCTTTCTGCATTTTTTCCAAAGCCTTTGCCAGTTTACGTGTACGGCTATTTTTTTGGTCATCCTCGGCCCTGAGATAGACATAAAAGATGTCCACCTCCTGGTTTCTCCTGCGTCCGGTGAAGGCGATGACCTTGCCATCTGGGGACCAGCGTGGGCTGTACTCATTATCTGGGTGGCGCGATAGGTTGAAAGGTTCTCTACTGCCGTCAATGGGGCGTATCCAGATATCACGGTTAAAGTCATTGTTTGAAACGGCATAGACAATCCACTTTCCATCGGGACTCCAGTCGTATTGAGAGGAATTCCAGCTTTTAAAAAGGCGTTTGGTTTTTTGAGTTTTGACATCCATCACCCAGAAATCTCCACGATCCTTGAAATAACCAAAAGTGCCACCATCTGGGCTTAGGGATAATCCATATTCCGTTGAGGCATCATTGGTGAGACGTTTGGTTTTGAACGATTTATTTTGCCACCAGTATTTCTTTGTGTCTGCTCTTTCAGCCAGCCAAAGGTCTTCCTGCCCGCCTTGGCTGCCAAGAAAGATCAGTTGATTGCCGTCTTTGGACCAGATGGGCTCGCTTTCCTCTTCAGGCGTATTGGTTATTTGGATGGGTTCGCGTAATTCGGTGTCCATGACCCAAACATCTCCACCTGCAATAAAGGCGATCTCTAGGCTGTCCTTGCTAAAAGCTACATCCGTTGCCTTGTTTAAAACACGTCTCTGTGTTTTAGCGATGGAAACATCACCCGGTGCCCAAAGATTAATCTTAATAGGTTTCTCCGCTTTGCCGGTTTTAAGTTGGTAGAAATCAAAGAGATGACGGAAGGCAATGACCGATCCGTCTCGTGAAATGGTAGGGAAGACTACACTATCATCCTTGAACTTTGTGATTTGCCGATCTTTTTTTGTCGCCAACTCATACTCACGCACATTCAGGACTCCGTTAGGCGCTCCGATATAATAAAATCCTTTCCCGTCGGGTTTCCAGAGTGGCCAGCGCGAATCTGTACTGCCCAAGATTTTTGTGTGTTTATTATTCTCCGAATTCCACAACCAAATCTGGGATGTGCGGCTGCCGGTATAACCCTTGCGCCACCACCTTTCGCCTTCACGATTGTACAGCACTTGTTTTCCATCCGGCGAAACGCTGGGGTATTGACCGTAATCATCAAATAAAACCCGTTCAGCATTTTGCTTTCCACCAGATTGAATAATTGAAAATCGTTCTCCACGTCTCCAAAAGTGGTCACGAGTGATGCTGGTCAGCAGGCTTTTGCCATCAGGCATCCATTCCTCAAGGATAAACCCTTCAGTGTGCAGGGTAAGCTTCCTGGGAGCTCCGCCCCATGCAGGCATTACCCACACCTGTTGGCCGCCTTCTCGTTCACTGACAAAAGCAATGTGTTTTCCGTCCGGCGACCAAGCGGGTTGACGGTCGATGGCTGGGTGCCTTGTGAGTTGTCGGGCCCCTCCGCCTTCAACTGGCGCTATCCACACGTCCCCTCTCCAGAAAAATGCGATCTGTTTTCCGTCGGGCGAAAGGGTAAGGTCAGACGCTAGCCGGATTGGCACCTTGGCCTGCGCAGCCAAAGGTAGGAATAAAGAAAAGAATAAGAGATGTGCCCGCCACATAATGGTGGAGGGTAATAGCGACATAAGACCTGAAAAGCAATCCATTTAGGCCATCAATTCACGGGTGGTTGGGGCTCGGGCGGCGACCAGTCGCAACCTCTCCAGCTTTATGATCTATCCGGTGACCTTGGTGAAAGCAGGAATCTTGCGGCAAAGAATCCCAAACAGGTTGGGCAGATGAAGGCTTTATTGGAAAAACTGATCGTTCAGGGACGCAGTACGCTGGGGCCAAAGCAAAAGAACGACGTTAAGGTTGTGCGTTATCCGCCATAAGAGAGCTAAAAATCGAAATGCTTAAAGCTTTTTAGGTGTTCTTTTTTGAATGCCGGATTTACTTTTCCTTGAAAGCGAGACCATGGCATATGGCCGCTCCCAAGTTATCGAATGCCATCACTAAATCTCATGAAAAAAACAACGCGTAGAGACTTTCTGAAAACCTCAACTGCAGCGGGCAGCTTTTTTGTGCTGCCCTCTGGCTTGCTTGCCAACTCGCCCAACAGCCGTGTTTGCACCGCCCACATTGGCACCGGTGGCAAGGGCCGTGTCGACACCGGCGAACTGGTCAAGCATGAACGTGTGCAGGCCGTTGGCTTTTGTGATGCGGATCGAAATCGCGGTCAGATCGACTCCTGGCTTTCCAAGCACAAGAGCGCCAAGTTTTTTCAGGACTACCGCGAGATGCTTGCAGCTCTCGAAGACAAGGTCGATGTGGTTTCCATCTCCACACCCGATCACACCCATTACCCGGCCACCATGGCCGCGATGAAGCTCGGCAAGCACGTCTACACCCAGAAACCGCTCACCCACAAGCTGGCCGAGGCGCGCGAGCTTGCTGAATTTGCCGCGGAGAAAAACCTCACCACCCAGATGGGTATTCAAAACCAGTCCCGCGCGCCTTACCGGTTTACCCGGCACCACATCAAGAAAGGCATCATCGGAAAAATCAAAAAGGTTTACGTGTGGTCGTTCAAAAACTGGGGTTATGACGGCAAACCGTTCGCCGAAAAATCCGCCGTACCCGAATCTTTGGACTGGAACCTTTGGCTGGGTACCGCACCCGTTCGGCATTTCACTGAAAAGGTGTATCACCCTGGTCAGTGGCGAAAGGTTCTTGATTTCGGCTGCGGAACACTGGGCGACATGGGGATTCATATCTTCGATACCCCGTTTAAGTCGCTCGATCTTACCGATCCACTGTGGGTCGAGGCTGAATGCCGCGCTCCCAATGGATTTGGCCATGCCGAGACAAACAAGGTGCGTTACGGTTTTGCCCCCACCAAATATACCACCGACAATTTCACCTTCACCTGGTGGGACGGTACTGGCGCACCGCGCCATAACGGCAACCCGGACCTGCAACTGCCCAACGGCGACAAGCTGCCCAAGCAGGGCGCTCTCTACGTGGGTGAAGCGGGACGGATGGTGCTGCCCCATTGTTCGATGCCCACTTTTTATCCAGACTCCGTTCTGGATGGCGTTGACAAAAAGGGATTCCAAAACGTGAACCATTACACGCAGTTCCTCGATGCCATCGAGGGTAAGGATAAGACTCTGGCTGGTTTCGACTACGCCGGGCCGTTGGCGGAGTCCCTTTGCCTCGGTGTGGTCGCCTGCCAATTCCCCGGCAAGCGCCTGAAGTGGGACGCTAAGAAAATGCGCGTCACCAACCACGCCAAAGCCAACCCGCTTCTGGAAGGGAAATATCGAAAGTTTTAATGCCGGATACTGTAATCAGTCGCGAAATAAAACGATAACAGGAAATGAGAATCACAATTTCCCTGCTAACGCTTCTCGCGCTGTCTATTCAAGCTGCGGTCAGGCAGCCTAACATCCTGTTTATCTTCACCGACGATCACGCCATCAAGTCACTCTCGGCTTATGGTGGGCCACTTGCAAAGATTGCTCCGACTCCACACCTCGATCGCATTGCAAAAGAAGGGATACTCTTTGAGCACTGCCTGGTCTCAAACTCCATCTGCGCGCCCTCCCGCGCGGTGGTGCTAACAGGCAAGTACTCACACCTGAATGGCCAATTGACTAATAAGGGGAGCTTCGACGGTTCACAGCAAACCGCACCCAAACTCCTCCGCAAAGCAGGATACCAAACGGCAATCGTCGGCAAATGGCATCTTAAATCTACTCCCACCGGCTTCGATCATTTTGAAGTACTCAAGGGCCAGGGCCAATACTACAATCCGATGCTGATTACCAATGGCCGGAACGTGAACCACACCGGTTACACCACCGATATCATTACCGATCAGGCGTTAAAATGGCTCAGGCAAAGGGACACCCAAAAGCCGTTCTTTTTAATGACCCAGCACAAGGCGCCGCACGGTCGGTGGGAGCCGGCCCTGCGCCATCTCAACACATTCGAGAAAATTAATATTCCCGAGCCGTCGACTTTGTTTGACTACTATTCGGGTCGTAGTGCGGCTCCGGCCAGCCATAAAATGGGTATTGCAGAGGACATGGGTCCGAGTCGGTTGATGTTCCGTTATTCAAGCAAGTTTACCCCGGAACAATTCAAGATATTTGATGACCACTTTCGTCCGCGTAATGAGGTGTTTGAGAAATTAAACCTTCAAGGTCGTGATCGAACCCGCTGGAACTATCAGCGTTACATCAAGAACTATCTACGTTGTGTCAAAGCGGTGGATGAAAATGTCGGCCGCATGCTTAAATTCCTTGATGACTCTGGTTTGGCCAAGAACACCGTGGTGATCTACAGCTCTGATCAGGGATTTTGGCTTGGAGAACATGGATGGTTTGATAAACGCTGGATGTATGAGGAAAGTCTCCACACGCCGCTGCTCGTCCGCTGGCCCGGCCAGATCAAGCCCGGCAGCACGAATGCCAACCTTGTTTCCAACCTCGACTTTGCCCAAACCTTTTTGGACATTGCCGGTGCTGTTCAACCTGGGGACATGCAGGGCCGCTCGCTCACACCCATCCTACGTGGCAAGACCCCGGCTGACTGGCGCAGGGCCCACTACTACCACTACTACGAAGCCGGCGGTCACGGTGTGCCTATCCACTACGGTGTTACTGACGGTCGTTATAAACTCATCCGCTTTCCTGATGAGAAGCTTAATACCTGGGAATTCTTCGATTTGAAAACAGACCCCATGGAAATGAAGAGTCGCTACAGCGATTCCAAATACGCTCAAAGAATTGGTGGCTTAAAGAAGGAGTTAACGCGGTTACGCCGACAGTACAAAGTAACTAAATGAGAATACTTATTCTTGTTCTTTTCCTGGCCAGTTGGGTGAACCCTTTGGCCTTCAGTCAGTCGGCAACGGAGGTCTCTGGCCTCATCATCCCCCGGGATAACCAGGGGATGTATATCCGCAATGAAGAAGGGCAGTCTGAGATCACCTGGACGTCCAAGACGAAGGTGGCACTGGTTGTGGATAACCGATTGCTGAGCGGGCTTAAGGGAGATCGCCTGACATATAAAATACACTCCTCAAAAGAAGTCGTCACGTTTTCCATTCCCAAGGGGCCGATTACCGGCATCAAGACCACGCGCGGCGGGAAAATTCTTCAAAGAGACTTGCAGGCGGCCGAAAAGGAAAAGTGGCTTTCGGAAAACGGTCTTCACCTTTACTTCAATGAAAAACCTGCCCGTGAACAACTCGGCACAAAGAAGGATCCCCGCTTTATTGGCACCTGGGATCCAGCCACTAAGCCGCGCACACTCTCGATTAATGGGGTGAAGTACGAGATCTCCATGAAGAAAGGCGGGCAGACCAGCGTTCTACTTTACAACCTGTTTTCAGTAAAGGACTGCAAGCCTTTCATCAACCGCGCGCGAGTGGTGGGTCGCAAACACGGCGATGTGCTCATCGCTGAAGAAATCCATCTCGACCCCATCGGCGACCAGGCAGCGCTGGATGACCCGAAATTGCCCCGTTACCTTTTTATTGGTGATTCAATTTCCGGCAACTATGACAAGGGATTACGGGAAGCCCTCTCCGGAAAGTTTAATCTGCACCATCCACCCACCAACTGTGGTCCTTCTGGAAAAGGCGCAAAGAGCATCGTCAACTGGCTTGGTGCCTTTGATCAACCCGGTCGTCACTGGGACGTGATCAGTTTCAACCACGGACACTGGGACAGTAAAAATGATAAGGCCAGTTATCAGGCGAATCTCGAAAAAGTTATTGCTGAGCTAAAGAAAACAAAGGCGAAACTGATCTGGGTGACCACCTGTCCGGTGCCCAACGGTTATGACCCTGCCGGACCGCTCGAGGCCAACGGCAAGGCTCCGGGGCGAACCGCGGGTGTTATGAAAAAATATCTTAACCCATGGGCGTTGGAGGTTGTGAAACGTCACCCGCAGATTTCCATTTGTGACCAGTGGCAATACTGCAAAGACCAGGCGACCGAACTATACAAGGATTGGTGGGTCGGAAAGAATGTCCACTTCAATGGCGAGCCTGCCGACAAACTCGGCCATTTTCTCGCCGAACATGTTCTCAAGGTGATGAAGAAGAAGTGAGGATGTGTTGGAGTAGTTTTTTGTGAACCGAGGGAGTATTTTTATTTGAACCAGCGTCTAATGAAATATCTTGCCCTGATTCGTGGTTGGGTCGCGTGGGCAAGATGCCGCCACACGGAATTCTTATGGTTGGGTAACCCTGTGTGGCGGTTTTCTCTATTTGAATGAGGATAAAAGTTTGACTGGATGAAAATTGAAAGCTTAAGGCAGATGAAGCAACTACTGGTCACAATAGCAACCGCCTTATTGGTGGTCGGTTGTGCCAGAAATGATATTACCCTGTTTAACCAGGGTACAAAGGATTGGGAGGATATTGAGGTTTCGGCCGGCGGGAAAGTGTTTGAGATTGAGAAGCTGAAGGGGGGAGCGAGCCATGCACTGCTCTTTAAAGGCAAAAAAGAGGGTGGAGGAAAGGTGACTGCGAAGATGGATGGCAAGATGCATCAGGCTGAATTTGGTTACTTTACCCCGAACATGCCCACCAGCGCCACGATCTACTTTGAGGACAATGGTACGATAACACCATATTGAAGCGCCATGAGGTGATTTGAAAAGAAAATGAAACAAATACTGATGGTTCTTATGGCATTGCTGATGGTTGGTGCCGGTTGCAAAACCGGTAAAGTAGATTCTTTACGTGTTGAACCACTGAGACAACGACAGATTACCGATGAAGAGCTTCAGGCAATTTCAGATCTGCATGTAGCTGCTGAGGAGGGGGATCTCGCTAAAGTCAAGCAGTGCCTCAAGGAGGGGACGGATATCGATTGTGTGGCCGGGAAGGCTTCTTTTAGAATATTACACAAGGCGGCTAGAGCAGGCGATAAGGAGATGGTGGTTTTCCTTATTCAACAACGGGCTAACATTAACGCATGGTCTATAGACGGGACTCCATTGGATTTGGCGATCAAAGAGGAACACTTTGATATAGAGCAATTGCTACGCGAACACGGGGGCAAGACGGGTAAGGAATTAGACGGTTTGGAAAAATGAAACCAAAGATAAATATTCTCCTGCAATTTGTTCCGGTTGTTCTTCTATTGGGAGTCTTGGTTTCTTGTGCGTCGAAATCAGTTGAATCGATATTTGGCAGGGGAGAAGTCCATACACTTATATCCGAACTTCACAAGGCGAAGACTTGTGAAGTGTATCGGGTAGACGATTCCTATCCGGGAGAAACTAAGCTTAACAAAGGTAATAAGGTCCACGGTTTTTTCATTCTATCGGAATCCCGGCCGATGAAGGATGATGTAAGAAAGGCATTGTCTCAGATTCTTTTGAAACCGAATACCTACTTTGAACACGCCGTTCCCGTAGATTGTGCGTTCCGTCCAGGAATTGCCTTTCGCTTTGCCAGCGGGACGATAGAGGTGGATCTACTCGTTTGCTTTAGTTGCAACGAGTTGAGATATTACTTGGATGGGAAGAGTGCAGCTGGAAGTCACTTTAAATCTCCAGAGATACTGGCACTTACAAAAAAGCTTTTCCCTAATGACAAAAAAATTCAGGCACTGAAATGAAGCTATTTACAGACCCTCTTAAAGGTTCACTGACAGTGCTGTTGTGCGGTGCGTTTTTTATGGGGGAAATCCGGCTACTCGCAGCAATAGCTCCACTGAGCCAAAAGCAATTGGATGAACAATCGGAACTCATCGTCACGGGTATTGTGGGGGTCACTGAGTCCAAGGTTCAAAAATCAAAAATTGAGCGGGCCTTGGGCATTCATCGTGACCGGATTTACACAATTAAGCTTGGGCTGATATCCCTTCATAAGAGCCCCCCGCTTGAGCAGGGCTTAGGATTTAAGGAGCAACTAGTCGTTGAGGCATGGCGACCAGTCACTCGCATTCCTCCCTTGCCGGGGTTACAGGGGCATCAATCGATTCCAAAGAAGGGTGATTTGGTTAAAATGTATTTAAAGTGGAACAAAAAAAAGGCAGTCTGGGAGCCCTTGCTGCCAAATGGAATTGAGATTACAAAGAAGGACAAAAAATAATGTGAAAGCACGTTCTGTATGCATACTAATGTTGTTTTTGATTTGCTTGGCCCATGCCGAGGAAGCTTACCAGGCTACTGCTAAGATATGGGAAGCAATGGAGCGAAAGGATTGGAATACAGCGATTGCTCGCGCTGACAGGGTGATTCGTATCTGGGGGCCACAGGCTAGGCGCACTAATGATCAACTTAAAAAATATGCACCGGCCAAAGATGCAAAAAAATACGGTAACCTCAATGAAGTGGGGGCATCACTTCTCTTAAAGGGTGATGCCTTGAGTAGGAAAGGGGATAAGGCCGCGGCAAAAGTGGCCTATCAGACATTGCTCGATCAATATACCTACGCTCAGGTGTGGGATCCAAAAGGGTGGTTTTGGAAACCTGCTGAGGAAGCTCGAAAGAAGCTCGTTTTATTGCAGAAGGAAACGGCTCCAAGCCTGAAGGTAGCTAAACCACATTTTTCAGCTGCCCAATTAAAATTACCAGGGAAAAAAGGAATTTGTTTTTCTATGCGCGCAGCTGGCGAAGAGGGATCTGCTCAAGAAAACTTGCCGCGACTCAAAAAAGTGAATCCCTATTGGAGTTATTCCTGGGGTTGGGATCAAGTGGTCGGTCAACCTTCTGAAGTAGAGTTCGTTCCAATGGCATGGGGGGCGTGGTCGAATGATGGTTTGCGAAAGGGGCTTCATTCAAAAGTGGTGCCCTATATTAAATCAGGCAAGGTGAAGCGTTTCCTGGGGTTTAATGAACCTGATAAATCTGATCAGGCCAATATACCCTATAAGGCAGCCTTGAAGTACTGGCCGATTCTCGAGTCTCTCAATGTTCCCTTATGTAGTCCCGGCTGTGCCAACCCTGAGGGATTAAATGATGGGACCGTACAGGGAGTGAACAGTTCATGGATGGTTGATTTTATGCGGGAGGCCGACCGTTTGGGATACCGTGTGGATTATGTGGGGGTACACTGGTATGGCGGTACCGACGCAGCAGACTTTAAGGCCAAGATGCGGAGGATTTATGAAAAGTATGGAAGGCGACCCTTGCTGATAACTGAGTTTGCTCCGGCTGATTGGCAGGCCAAAACCTACTCTCAAAACCGTATGAAAGCTCCCCACGTTTTGGCCTTTATGAAGGAGGTTCTTCCTTGGCTGGAAAAGCAGGATTGGGTGGCCGGATACGCATGGTTTTCTTTCGAGCCTCATGAACCTCATGGTCATACCTCCTCGTTGTTTGAAAAAAACGGGGATTTATCTCCGCTGGGTCGTTTTTATAAAAGTGTCACAACCCGTAACCCTGACGGTGATCAATCCATAGGGAAATGATTTTTTGGCTTAACTTTTGTGTATTTCAATAAATACGAGATTTAATAACCACTAAAAAAAATGAAAAAAATAATACTTAGTCTATTCTCCTTAACTCTCGCCGTTTCCTCCTATGGATTTGATCGGGACTATGTTAAGCGTGCGATGCTCACCAAGGACCAGGAAAAAGAGGTGATTGCCTTGGCTCAGAAATGTGGCATCAAGAAGGTTTCCAAAATTTCCACCCACAATATGTTTCCATCACCTTTTCGCGGGATAAGTGTGCAGGGAGCTGAGCAGGTCAAGGGACGTGAAGTTTCCTATCAGGTATTGAGCGTGAGTCACGGTGAATGGTTGCAGCCAGGAGCAAAGCCTGGCAAGGGGCACGTGCAGTTGGGCAACTTCTGGGCAGGTAAGCCTTATGCACGAAAACAAACCATTCTTAAAGTAGGAAAAAAGGAATACCGAGTCGGGTCCATAAACAAAATGAAACCTGAAGAATGTGAATCCATTCTGGGCATGTTCCTGAATGGGGAATTCGACCATTCGCCAGCGGTGAATGAGAAGAGACTGGATCAGGTCGACTGGAGTAAGCCTAGCCGTTTTTCCAAGCGCGGAGAAAATATTTCCATTGGGTTTCTGCATAAGGCCGGCCCCGGAGGAGGGTTCTTTGATCTTCAAGTCAAACTGGTGGGAACAGAACTCACCATCACCCAAATGTTTCAGGCGATTCCCTAATGGTAAGCTGACATAGGTGCTGATGAATGGAGTTGCTGTATTATTAACGGCACTTGCCCTCGGGCTTGTGCCGTCTGTTTTGGCCAAGGATTCACCGCCTAATGTGATCTTCTTTGCTGTCGATGACTTGTGCGATTGGGTCGGGACAATGGGGTACACCCAGGCAAAAACGCCCAACATGGACGCACTGGCTCAAGGAGGGGTTTCATTTAATAATGCCCATTGTCCCGGGGTGTTTTGTGCCCCCTCAAGGAGTGCTATCTTTACCGGTAGGTTTGCTTCAACAACCGGGTGCTACCGAACCGAGATTTACTTCCATAACCACCCTGAATTGCGTCCGCTGCAGGTGAGCTTTTCCAGGGCGGGGTACGCGACCTATGGAGCGGGCAAACTCTTTCATCATCCGGCTGGTTACATCGATCAGCGTGGCTGGACCGAGTTCTTTTTGCGCAACGAGGCGGCCAAACACGAAGGTTGGCCTCTGGATTCGTGGGGCAAGGATACCCCCTTGCCTAAGCCTTTCCCAAACAGCATCTATAACCGGGGTCGCCAGATCACCGGGGGGATGTTTCTGGAATGGGCATCTCTTGCCGACGGTCAGGAAGAACAAATGGCCGATACCAAGCGGGTGAATTGGGCCTGTGATGTTATCAGGCAAAAACATGAAAAGCCCTTCTTTCTGGCTGTAGGGCTTTATGCGCCGCATTTCCCAAACTACGTGCCAAAAAAATATTTTGATATGTATGATGCGGATAAAATCAAGACTCCATCTTACAATAAGGATGACCTGGATGATTTACCTCCTCTAATAAAGCGCAGAAAGATAAACAGAAAGCGCCAACACCATGACCGGTTGGTTGCACTGGGTGGAGTGGAGCCTGCCATTCACGGTTATCTGGCTGCTGTTTCCTATGCCGATGCGATGCTGGGCCGCATTCTCAAGGCACTAAAGCAAAGTTCCCACGCAGACAATACCATCGTTGTACTTTGGAGTGATCATGGCTTTCACCATGGCGAAAAGGGTGATTGGGGGAAACACACCCTCTGGGAGCGCACCTCCAATGTGCCTTTTATCTGGGCGGGACCGGGAGTGGCAAAGGGAAAGAAGATTAATGCAACCGTTAGTCTGATTGACATGTATCCGACCTTTGTCGAGATGTGTAACTTGCCGCTCGTTCAAGGGCTGGAAGGGGTGTCCTTGGCCAATATGTTGAAGAATCCTGATAAGGCGACTGACCGGGATGTATATCTGCCCTATCTGGACCCGGGGGGCTATGCGATCATCAATCAGGACTGGCGTTATATACATTACAGTGATGGCACAGAAGAGCTTTATGATGTGAAAAATGATCCGCATGAATGGAATAATTTGGCGGGTAAGTCGAAATTGGCAGGAGTCAAAAAGAAACTAAAGGCGAGCGCTCCAAAATCTTTTGCTCCAGTTGGAATATCGAAAAATCGTCTCAGATTAATTAATGAAGGCGAGAGTTATCATTGGGAGCTCAAGAAGCGGCCGCCGGGCAAAAAGTAGAATTTTTATCTGAAAACAATAATGATGAACCTGAAATATATTAAGGGGTTTTTACTGGCTCTCAACTTTCTATTGGGGGTTGGAGTTTCCGCCAAGGACGCGCCAACCAATATTATTTTTATTTTTGCCGATGATTGGGGGTGGGGTGATTTAAGTTGCCATGGTCATCCCTATGTCAAAACACCTAATATCGATCGTCTGGCAAAGGAAGGAACTGATTTTCACCGGTTCACTACTGCCAGTGGCGTGTGTTCCCCCAGTCGTACAGCAATTATGACCGGGCATTTCCCCGCCCGCTACAATATTGACGGCCACTTCGCCTGGGTGCCCAGTAATGCCAGGCGTAACATGCCCGATTGGCTGGACCCCAAGGCCCCGCTTTTGTCGCGCTTCCTTAAAAGTGCAGGTTACGCGACTGCCCACTTTGGTAAATGGCACTTGGCCAATGACATGATCCCCGATGCTCCTTTTCCCAGTGAATATGGGTTTGATGAATATGGAGCCTTCAATTGTTCCGGACCCCAGATGTATGTGCACGATGACGTCAAGAGCGCCATCCCTTTCATTGAGAAAAGCCATAAGGCGGATAAACCCTTCTTTATCAACCTCTGGATTCATGAGCCACACACTCCCTTTCACGTGGACCCCAATTTGCAGAAGCAATTTGCCAAGCTCGGTGAGAAAGATGCGATATACGCGGCGACTCTTTTTCATGCCGACTTGAGAATAGGCCAACTGCTCGACGCCTTGGACCGGTTGAACTTGACCAATAACACACTGGTTATTTTCAGTTCAGACAATGGGCCTGCCCGCGGAGCTCCGGACGCACCCTTGAGCCTCGGTTATGATTCCGCAACAGGGCTGGGCTATGGGATAGCAGCGGCAAGGGGTATTACCGGAGGGCGCAAGGGATATAAGGCCGCTCTCTTTGAGGGGGGAGTTGGGGTGCCTTTTATTGCCCGTTGGCCCGGTAAGATTGCTGCCGGCAAGGTGGATAAAACTTCCATTTTTTCGGCGGTGGATTTGCTGCCCACCTTTTGTGAAATTGCAGATGTAAAATTACCGGCTTCCTACCGGCCTGATGGAGTCAGTCAGGTGGCGGTCCTGAAAGGAAAAGGGAAAGTGCTGCGTGAAAAACCGCTCTTCTGGAAGACAGTTGCCCCCTGGCCGGCCCGCAAAACCAAACCGGACCATTGGGTGTCCTATGCGGTGGTGAATAAAAACTGGAAATTGGTGACTAACCGGGATGCCCAATACGTCGAACTCTATGATTTGGTGACTGACCCGCTGGAAAAGAACGATCTCAAGGAAAAACATCCAGCTAAG
>JASLKQ010000170.1 GCA_030747505.1 Verrucomicrobiota bacterium
ATCCACTCTTATCTGTAACAAGCCCGCAACGAACTCAACAATGCCTCGAAGGCCATCGTTCCATTCACCTGATGAGGCGTCCAGCGGAGTTTCGCCCTTATTGTTGCGAATGTTCGGGTCAGCTCCCTTGCTGAGCAGCAGGTTTACTGTTTCGATATGCCCAAGGAATGCGGCTCCATGCAATGCGGTTCCGCCATCGCGGCTCTTGGCGTTGATATTAGCGCCTTTTCCAAGAAGGAATGCAACGGCTTCAGTTTTGTTATTAAGGGATGCCATGGAGAGCGGGGTGATTCCACTAAGCAGATTCTGGCCGTTTACGTTGGCTCCGAAACCGGTCAATTCCTCCAACCGGCTCACATCACCGTTCTTGGCGGCTGTCCAGATGTCTCCTTTGCCTTCCTTGCCCTTAGGCTGAAAAATTTTCATAAAATTTGGCAGGATGACCGGGGGTTCCGGTTTGGCCGTCCAAATGGGCATGCCCCCGGCAATTTCCCGGGTGAGGTCGCCGCGTCGGTTGCGAATGAAATTCTGAATCCCTTTAATCTGGAATTTGCGTGCCTGTTCCCGTGCCAGGTACGGTTTAAGCATGGCAAAACGTCGTTCAGATTCAGCGATTAAATTATCTTCGTTCCAATGATCAGTGAGAATTTGTCTAAGGGTTTGTTCATACCGTTTCCGGCATGATTCCACCTGGTAAAGTCGGTAAGCCACCCGGCCCTTGGTTTTCACCGAAAGCGGGGCACGACGGCTGATGCCGGGCAGTTGACTGTATTTCTCAAAGCCGCAATCCAGTCCCCAGGGTAGGAAATGGAATTTTTCTGTCCGGGGATTGAGGTAAACAAAAAAGTTGTTGTTGTTGGCAGTATATCCATCCCAGAAACCAATCAACCCCTCGACGGCCCAGAAGGTGTAGAAGGAATCAAGGTCCACCAATTGACCAATTGCCTGTTCAACATCGGCCAAGTCATCCTGCTCAAGGACATCAATGAGTTGATTGATCTTTTCCCGGCCGAGCCGGTCCTTGCCCAGCTTCCTCTCAAAGGCCTTATCCCATCCCCTGAAAAAGTCCACCACCGTTCCCTCATACAAAGTCCCCCGGTCATCGCCATAGCCCCGTTTCAGGAGTGGTTCGCGCAACGATTCCACATGTGAGTAAATACCCAGATTTTTGCCGTTAACGGTAATTCGCGCATAACCACAACGGGGGGCCGGTGAACCGGCTGCGTTGTACAGCGCATATCCCATTGCCTGACTCATCAGGCTGATGTCCTGCTGGTTGTTATTGAAGGTAAGCATGTTCAGGCCGTTTATCTGGGCCTGCTTGTCGGTATGGTTGAGCTTGATTTTGAGTGATGGCCGGCTTTTGTTTTGTGATCCAACGAAGCCTTTTTTGCGTAGCCCAACCTCAGTGAATTCCTTGTCACCAATCTTCACCTCGGCCTTCACCCAGGTATAGGGTCCCTTGACCGGTCCATCCTTCCTTTTAGCTTCCAGTGCCTCGAACAGATTGCGCGATTGATTACGGATGGTATCCCAGTCATTCTCTGCCAGGGTAATGTTGACCTCCAGCACCCTGTTTGTCGGGAAGAGGTTTAACCCGGCCTGCTCCTCAATCTCCGCTTGTTTGTCCAGAGCAGACACTCCCAATAGACAGAGACCCAATACTAGAAACAGAGGGAACAAGAAGTAAATTCCATCACCCAGGACGCGCAAGAGGGCTGAGGAATTTGATTTATATCCCAATGGAGTTGCTGATGACATTTTTGGTTCTCATTTAGTGGTATATTCTCGGTGATACCAATCCCAGTTGGCAGCATCCATGAACGTACTTTGAGCAGGGCCCCATGCGCGGGGAGAAAGGATGAAGTAATTCCTTCACTTCTTGCAGGTTCTCCTCAGGGCCTTTCACCTCCATTACCAAAAAATCATGCATCAGTAATGGAAACGATGTGAAAATGGATTGTTTACCTGTCTGGTCATAAAATTTGAGATTGTAATCCAAGGTGATTCTAAGGAGCCCATCTGCTGAGATAAAATGTTCACGGCTATATTCCACGATTACCACCGGATCACTACGCTTGAGCAGGTCCGCCATATGTTGTGGAGGCAGGATCTCGATCAATGCATTATAGATCTGGGAGTAGCTCAGGGTGCCTAAATTCTGTTGGGAGCGTAGCTCCAACCGGTGCTTGCCCGTCACCCGATTGTTCCGCCACTTGATTTCAAAAAAAAGAACTTCCCGCGGCCTAAGGGAGTCATACCAACGGAGTCGGACCTTCTTGCGGTGACTAATGCCATCCAGATTTGCCTGGCAATCAGAGAGCAGCGCATCATCAAAATAAATACTGCGGACTGTTGATACCGGTTCGTTATGAACGAGGCGTCTGGTGTTTCCCTTGAGTAAACTGCGGAGTTTGCCGATGTCTGCGTGAGGCAGGAGGTATTTTGTTTCCCGACGAACAGCTAAGTCCTTTCGAGTGGTATCTTCTCCGACCAGATCAAATGTGCCGGAAATGATTTGCTGATCGGCGACCATCAACCCATTTTCATTCTATAGTGTGGACTCCAGGTTGACATAGGAGAACTCGCACTCAGGCAGTTGCGCACGCAACTTTTCGATTAATTGAGCCGTTTCCTGTCCCCCTTTTTGGTTGATCACGATGCGGACCTGTCCTCTGCCTTGCTCCAAATCATACCGTTGCAGAGTGTAGCGGCCCACCAGTTGTTCAACAACATTCATGACCCCTGATTGATCATTTCCAAAGTGTTTGTTGGCATCACCGGTGATGGTTAAAAGTAGATTCTGTTGCCGGCTCTTTCCGGTGGTGAAGTGGATTCCCAACACAAACACGGTTGTTACCCCCACGATGGCGATTGCCAACAGGGGTTGTTCGGCGCCAAGAGCCAGGCCAATGCCGATACAAAGAAAGAGATAAACCAGTTCCTCGGGATCCTTGATCGCAGCCCGGAAGCGGACAATTGAAAGGGCTCCAACCAGTCCCAGTGAGAGGGCCAGTGACGATTTCACAACTGCGATGACTCCGACCGTTACCATGGTAAGTAGAGGGAATATCCTGGCCACTGAATCCGCATTCGACACCGATGCGTTGCAGTGTCGATACAGGAATCGAATGTAGAGTGCCAGTAATCCTCCCATAACCAGATAGGCCACCATCACCAGTACTGAACTATCTGTGTCTTCCTGGGGGGTGAATGAGTCCTGAACTTTCTCCAGCCAGCCTTTTTGGGCAGCTTGGTTGTCAGGTTTTTGGTTTGTTTCAGCCCCGGATACTCTATGGCTGTAGCCAGTCATTATCAGGGCAATAAACAACAGGGCGAGGAGGGATTTTGTCATTTTCAACATATCTTTATAGCTGGATATACAAAAAGGTTACGTGCAGCAACCGATGTTATTCCAAAAAACCGGGGATTTGTCACTCAAATGGCAGGGGTTATTTGTACGATTGGTTGGGGGTGCCCGGTGTGGGGCGCAGTTTTTCGAGTTTTCCGTTCGGCACGGAGAGGCGTCCGCTGGAAATTTCTGATACCTGGGGTCCAAACTCAACCTGATCCACTATGGTATCATCCTTGAAGAGGAAAATCATCTCGCCGGCCTTGGATAGCTTGAAGTTTGCGTGGAGTCCTTCAGCTCCTCCATCTTCATCGGCCCAGATGACGAGATACCCTCCCGCTTTGATTATTGTCCCGGACGGGATTTTCCATTTGGACAGGTTGTCTTTGTCATCACTCAAGTGCATACCGGACAGGTCGATGTCGGTTTTGCCGTGGTTGAATAACTCAATCCAGTCTTCAAATTCACCTTGCGGGTCCCTGTTGGTTCGTTTGTTGGAGGCGAGGAATTCGCTGATGGCTATTGTGATCTTTGCGTTTCTCTTTAGGGTAGGTTGTTTGGGGAGAGTCAGTTGTTCAACATCAACCGCGCCAACGTCTTTGATTTCTGCATGTGCCATGAGGAAAGAACGGCGTTTTCCGATAAAGTCATTGAGACTTCCCTGGGTCGCCATCCCGTTTTCCTGGAGTGGAGATGTGGCCTGAGTAAAGCCCTCGTACGGAGTCCTTTTGCGGGTATCAATTTTCACCTC
>JASLKQ010000171.1 GCA_030747505.1 Verrucomicrobiota bacterium
TAGGATTTGATCCCGGGCTTGCAAAAACTTGGCACTCTAAGTTTGAGCCGGTCGAGTCCCTTGACTCCTTCTCATCGTGCGACTTTGTAATTGAGTCTGTCGTCGAAGATCTGGCATCTAAGCGGAATGTCTTTGATCAAATTGAAGAAATCGTCGGGCTCAAGGTTCCGGTAGGTAGTAACACCTCATCCATTCCAATCACGCAGTTGCAACAAGACAGAAAAAATCCCGGTCGATTTGTAGGTATGCATTGGGCGGAGCCGGCTCACGCAACTCGTTTTCTTGAATTGATCCGGGGTGAGCGTACTTCTGTAGAAACCTTTGAAAAGGTGGTAGTCTTGGCTAAGCGCCTTGGCAAGGAGCCATCGATTGTTCAAAGGGACGTACCCGGATTTATTGTCAATCGAATTGGTTATGCCATGTACCGTGAGGCCGCACACATGGTGGACCAAGGGGTGGCGGATGTGGAAACCATTGATCGCTCATGTCGCAATGCCTTTGGTCTCTGGGCGGCAATGTGCGGACCGTTTCGCTGGATTGACATTACCGGTGGCCCCGAACTTTACGCAAAGTCCATTGAACGCGTTCTGCCCACCCTATGCAGTGACAATGAGCGATTGCCCGAATTACTGGAACGCCTAAAACGGGATGGGGCGGGGGGGCAGCCCACGGGGTCAGGCTTTTACGAATACAACCCAGACTCACCGGATTGGCAGGAGCGTTACCGCGAGTTTGCCTGGCGTGCGAAGGCGCTTTTGGATGAGTTTTATCCCTTGGACAATCAGCAAGAAACACACTGACTCGCCGATTGACTATGCATGATATCCTGGTCATTGGGGCCGGCTCAATTGGTGAACGCCACATTCGTTGTTTCCTGAAAACGGGCCGGGCAAGGGCCTCAGTTTGTGAAATTGATCGAGCCTTGCTCGGCAGAATGGAAAACGATTATGACTTGAGTCAGTCTTATGGGGACTTGGGTGATGCCCTTTCATCGAAACCGAAAGCCGTGGTGATAGCGGTTCCCCCGCATCTGCATATTTCGATGGCAATCCGGGCTGTCGAAGCCGGTTGCCACTTGCTGATTGAAAAACCGCTATCGACGGATATTTCCGGGGTTGAAGACCTAAAAAGAAGGGTGCTTGAACAGCGTTTGGTTGCTCAAGTCGGCTACACTTTTAGGCATCATCCATTGGTCGCCAAAGTGAAAGATGAAATCGTACAAGGGCGCTGGGGACTCCCCCTGCAATTGACCATTGTGTCCGGCCAGCATTTCCCTGCTCACCGGCCTGCTTACCGAGAAGTATATTATGCTCGGCATGAGACAGGAGGGGGCGCGGTTCAGGACGGTCTAACACACTTCTTGGACACAGCCCAGTGGTGGTTGGGATCCATCGATCGATTAACCGGTGACATGGAACATCTTTCTCTGAAGGGGGTGGAGGTAGAGGACACAGTCAATATCCTGGCTCGTCATGGTGATATCATGGGATCATACCACTTCAATCAACATCAATACCCAGACGAATCTGTCTTCACACTGGTTTGCGAGAGAGGGACCCTGCGACTGGAACTTTGCGCCAACCGCCTGCGCATCATGGATCGTCCCGATGGTGACTGGGAGGACGAGATCAGCAACGCTTTTCAAAGGGATGATATCTTTGTCAGTCAGGCCAATTCCTTCCTTGACGCCATTGAGGGACAACCCTCCATTGCCTGTACCATTGACGAGGCAAAGCATACGACCAGTTGCCATATGGCCCTCTTGGAAGAAGCCAAGCAGTCGCCCCGATGGCAGTACGTCAACAAATCTGAAAGCTTGATTTATGAAAGAAAAAACGGTTGAAAAACTTTTTGATCTCAAGGGGAAAACCTGCCTGATTACCGGCGCCGGTGGCTACCTGGGAGGCGCCATGGCTCGAGCCCTGGCGGAGGCGGGTGGCAGGGTTGTGTTAACCAGCCGTGAATTGGGTCGTGCCGAGGAGATGGCGAGGCGACTACCGGACCCAAACGAAGTCAATCACCTTGGGGCAGTTCTTGATCACATGGACTTCGATGAACTGCCTAAACGTTTCCAGGCAATAAGTGAACAAGCAGGCTGCATTAATGTCCTCGTTAATAACGGCCACGAACATTGCCCAAACGATTGGACCGACATTAGTGGAGAACAATTTACGCGGATGCTCGCCAATGCCACCGGTTATTTTCTTCTATCACGCCTTGTTCATGAGCAGTCCGTGGATTCTGGACAGACAGCCAGTATCATCATGCTCGGTTCCATGTATGGGCAGGTCTCTTCTTATCCTGATGCGTATAAGGGTTTGGCCCCAGCCTCATCAGTGGCCTATCATACCCTCAAGGGAGGTGTCCTGCAGTTAACCCGTCATTTAGCAGCCTATTGGGCACAAGATGCCGTAAGGGTGAACAGCCTGTCCCCCGGTCCATTTCCTCCAGAATCAGCCAACCAAGACATGGTGGAACGCCTTAAGGGTTATTCGCCCATGCGACGAATGGGGCATCCTACAGAATTGAAGGGTGCCGTGGTTTTTTTGGCCAGCGAAGCCAGCAGCTACATGACTGGTCAAAACCTGGTCGTTGATGGCGGTTGGACTGCTGTCTAGCCTCCATCCACAGCCGAAAACATTACCATCTATTGTGCCAATCCCTTGTCTTCAAATTGAATTGTCCTGGAACTGAAATCCTAGCTTCGAAAAGTCGTCCCGCATTGTTTCAAGCCCCTTTTTGACGATGCATATATCAGCGTTGTGCAAAACCATTCCTGCGCCGCGCTGGAGGAGTTCTTTTGCACGGTTTGCATCTGTGGCCGTACACGCCCAATGCTTGCCCGTGTTGGCTGCTGCCAGGGCTATCTTGTTTAATGACTTCTCGATCGAGGGATGATCGAACTGGCCGGGAATCCCACTCAGCACACTAAAATCCGCCGGCCCCAACATGATGGCATCTACCCCCTCAACAGCGGCAATCGCTTCCGCATGTTCAACAGCTTTTGGTTCCTCCAGTTGAATGACGACAAATGTCTCCTCGTTGGCGTCCCTGACATACTCATCCATGGGGATGCCGGTGTAGAATGCATCAGCTCCTGCACCATCAAAACCACGCTCGCCAAGCGGCGCAAACTTGGTCCATCGAACAACCTCCTCCGCCTCTGAGGCATCCGAACAACGTGGATACATGATACCTTGAGCTCCCATTTCCAGGAGCCTTCCAATTCTCATGAATTCCCCCTTGGCTGCCCGTGCGAGGATGTCGGTTGACCCAACACGTGTTGCCCGGATGAGATTCCCGGCTGTTTCAAGACTGTAACCATGATGCTCTAGATCCATCCAGATTCCATCAAATCCCATGACACTGACCATCTCGAAAATGGATCCGTCCGTCAGGTGAAGTTGGGTCAGTAGCGTTGGCTTTCCCGCCTTGAGTTTTTTTTTGATGATGCTTGGTCTCATCTTTGAGTGTAATTGTCTATCAATAATAACGGGAAGAACGTAGCGTTTAATCTATGGATTCTTCAAGAAATCTCTATTCTGACTCGCCTTGGCAAAGCGTGACCGGCTTAAACACATCTATTCATCCAACGTGGTGCAGTTTAAGCAATCTCGATCAAAGGCTAGCTCCAAATAAGCTGGCCGAGGTTACATCATCTTCACTGACGTTCATTAGCACGGCTGCGATTGTTGTGAGTAGTAGGTGTTTCATTTGCCAGCGGCTTCCAGTTCTGCACCCGTCTTGCCGCCGTTTTTGCGGAGGATAGTTATAATTTCTGGATCGCTCGCCATATCAAGCGGTGTTGTGCGAACTGTAACCGGGTTCAAGTCAGCACCCTTCTCGATTAGCAACTCAACAATTTCCTTGTAGCCTCTAGAAGCTGCAATCCGCAATGGAGTAGCTCTTCCCCTATCATTCTTTGAATTCACATCCACGCCGGCTGCTAAAAACTCCTTTACCACTTCAATGCTTCCACTAGCCACAGCACCATGAATAGTCCCGTGTTTTCCGCCATTGTCTCGGA
>JASLKQ010000172.1 GCA_030747505.1 Verrucomicrobiota bacterium
GCGCTTTCGATCGCACACCAGGTCGCCGTCGTGGTCTTGGCAGAACCAGAGGTGGGGAGGTTCGGCGAGAAGGACGCCGCCTTCTACGAAAGCGAAGCTGCGGGGCATGACGAGTTCGTCGATATAAACGGTGCTTTTATCCGAGCGACCATCGGCGTTGGTATCCTCGAGTACCATCAGCCGGCAGATCGGATCTGCTTCACCGGTTCCTGCTAGGTCACGCATGTAACCGCGATACTCGAGCACCCAGATCCGCCCATCGGCATCGAACTCGAAGAACACCGGATCCGCAATCATGGGCTCGGCCGCCACCAACTCGACCCTATATCCAGGTGCCATCTTGAACGTCGCGAGTTGTTCTTCCGGCGAGAGCGGTGGGGCGGGTGGAATCACGACATTCTCGAAGATCTTCTCGCCGCGCTTCCAGTCGGCCCAACCGTTCAGTGCAGAAGGAGGACGAATGGCTGGACGTTCTGCCGGGACCGCTCCTGTGCGCGACGGCGGCGGGAGCGGGGTTCCCCCTATGACGACAACGTCATAAGTGCTGACGGGAACCTGAACCGGAAGAGAAGTCTTGGTGGCGGCCTCTGCTTGAAGGCATGTTGTGAATAATGATGCAAAACAAACAATAGCTCCGGCAAAGAGCTGGAAGGGATTATAAATAGAGTTCATTTAGTTCAGATCCATTATATCTAAGTATCGTTATTTTACTTCTCTTTGAGTTTTAATTCTTCTGCCTTCTTAGCTTCATTTTTTCGGAGAATCTTCTCTATTTCACCCTCCCTATCGCCCCAATGAACTCGACAATGACAGGATAGTGGTCCGAGATTGTCTCAATTTCCTTCGCTAGAGATATTGTCCCGGAATGAGATTGTTCTGCAAATGTCCTGTTTGCGAATACGAAGTCGATTCGATAGCGCTTCAACTTCAATTCTTCCATGTCTTTAGTCCATCTGGGGATGGTGATGGATGAGGGCTGGGATACCTTGGCTTTCGGATCATGCTTATGCACGATGTCGACAAACCCTTTGGCTTCGACTTTATCAACAAACGTAAAGTCTCTCTTTCTCAACGTCGCGTTAGCAATCAGAAAGTCCTCATCCTTGCGCGAATTCCCATTGAAGTCGCCAAGAATAATCACTTTCTCGCCTCTTTCAATCAGTGGCGCTGCCTTGTCGAGAATCCAATCCGCTTCCCGGTATTTGCCGGGCCAGAAATGGACGACAAAGAAATGAATTCCATGTGTCTTACAGTGAAGGTAGCCATGGTGGAAGCCTTTGACTCTGCGCTCAATAACCTCAATTGGCTGACTGGATGTCAATCCAACGGGAAAACCCCCTTTCTTCAGAATAGCTGCATGATCGTGTCCCCATTCTGCCGCCACTTCCTTAAACCCCACTTGGTTGTGCCCATTCAGTTCCTGCAATGCAACGACATCCGCTGCTTGCTTCTTGATCCAGTTGGCACCTTGCTTAACGGATTTCTTATGATTGAACCCATACAGCACATTCCAATTCACTATCTTCAAGGTCTCTGTCCCCTCTGCAAAGGCGCTGCAGCCGAGCAAGCTGGCCGCGATGACCATCCATGCAACGACAATCATTGTCGTGTTGTTTCTAGGTGTTCTTTCTCTCATCTTGTCTCCTTGCCGTGCATGCGCCAGTAGTCATCATTGTCTGAAATCCTAACATGCTTTCGGGAATAGTTTCAGTGAATGCGTGAGTCAGTGTTTCATTTCCCTTCAGCTTTTAATTCTTCACCCGTCTCTCTTAACTTTGTAGGAAGCTCCACAAAGCCACGGTGCTTAATTCAAATCCTTTTCCTGGATGATGCTATAGAGATGGGTGCGGCCCCTTAGGAAAAGTTGATTACCGACAAGTGCGGGTGAAGAAACGATTTGCTCGCCGAGTTCGTTTTTGGCGATGACCTTGAGTTCCTTGGAACGTTTGATGACGAGTGTCACGCCGCTGCGATCACTCAGATAGATTCGGTCGTCCGCCCCGACAGGCGACGCATAAACATTCGTGAGGCCCTTGAGGCGAGTGCGGTCGATGTAGGTTTTGCCGCTCTTGGCGTTCACGCAGGAGAGAAGTGACTGGTTGGATTGGGTGAAGTAGAGCAAACCATCGTACAGGATCGGGGAAGGGACGTACGGTGTGCCGCGGCGCTTGGTCCAGAGGATTTTATCGGAACCGGTGATGTCACCCTTGGCATTCAGCGGGATGGCCATCAAGGAGTAACCTTTGTAGCCGGTCATGCAATAAACAGTGTCGCCTTCGACGACCGGGCACGGAATGGCGTTGCCGGTGAGGCCGGCGCATTTCCAGATCACCTTGCCAGTGTCCAGATCGTAGCTACGAACTTTGCCGGAAGCCGTGGTGATGACTTGTGTTTTGCCGCTGTGCGCAACAATAGCTGGGGTGGCCCATGCGTTTTTTTCGTTGCGTTCAACTTTCCAGAGCGACTTGCCGTTTTTGGCGCTGAGAACCTCGATGGAGGATTGTCGGGAGTGATCGCGGACGATGACAATTTTACCGTCGTGTACCACCGGCGAGCAGCCTTCGCCGAGGCTGGCTCCCATTTTGATCTTTCCGAGGTTGCGCTCCCAGACTTTGTTTCCATCCAGATCGAAACAGAACAGACCGGCTGAACCGAACCAGCAGTAAAGACGTTCGCCATCGGTGGTCGGTGAGGCGGAAGCGAAGTTGTTGTCACGGTGCGCGCCTTCATGAGGAATAAGTTTTGTGGCGAGCTGGCGCCAGAGCACTTTGCCAGTGTTGCGATCGAGGCAAAGGACAACAAATTCAAAGGAGGTGTTGGGGTGGGTGATCCCAAAGACGCGCTTGGGCTGATCCTCCGGCTTAGGAAGGGTCGGGTCCACTTCGCCGGTGTTAATCGATGTGAGGACGAAAAGCTTGTTGCCCCAGATAATCGGGGTGGAGCTACCATAACCCTCGACCGGCGCCTTCCACTGGATGTTGTTGGTTGGGCTCCATTGGACAGGAGGCTTGGCCGTGGTGGAGACTCCATTGGCATCCGGTCCACGCCAGTGATGCCAGTTGTTGGGCTTGGCCTCCTGAAATTGATCCGCATGCGTTTGGCCAAGTAGGAGCGCCGCGGCGATCAGGCCAAGCGTTGCGAGCGTGGTGATTTTGTTCAGTGTCATTTTCTTTTTTTCATCTTCAGTTATCTTTTTGTAATGGCTACGTCATCGATGAACCAGCCAGCCTGTGGCCCGTTATCCTGTACATCATCGCTTGAGAAGTTGAATTCCAATCTTATCTTTTGATCAAGTGCTTCAGTTGGGATTTTCACTTTCTCCAGCCTCCATTGCTTCGCCTCTCCACCACGAAACCAAATAGGTTCATCAACCAAATATTCACCATCTTCATTTAGAACCATTATCTGGCACGAATCATAGAATTCACCCTGAAATGCTGGTTCGGAATCTCGGTAACTCCAAAATTCAAGGCGTGCATTGTCTTGTCCGGTTAAATCAATTACAGGAGAGGTCAGATAAATGTCCGTATCGTCTTCGTAGTCATTTGACAAGCCGGTACCGTAGGCATTAGTTGAACTGTGAGCATCTCCCGGACCGCCGATTGGTTTTCCAAGCTCCCACTTTGTTCCGCTCTCTCCGAAGTCAGAAGTTGCCCAGCCGGGAGCTCCAGACTCGAAATCATCAAAGAATATAGGAGGCACTGGTGTTTCGGCTACACGATAAAAAGCACTTCCAATAAGATCTGTATCAGTGAATGAGATTTTTTCACTTAAGGCTCCATTATCAGGATAATTTTCAGCGATGATATTCCAAGTGGAGTTCAGGCTTGCTCTGCGATCAACCCGATAGTTGCTGCCAACAGTTGAATTCCAATCAAAACTGAAGCCTGCATTATCTATTCTACTAGAATGAACAACTATGTCTGGTGCTTGTTTTGTATCAAGAATGCGGAAATTATCGAAGTAGGCAACTACCTTTCCGCCA
>JASLKQ010000173.1 GCA_030747505.1 Verrucomicrobiota bacterium
CGTGGTGCTGGTGGGTTGTGCCACAACGGTGGAAACCAAGCCAGCCACTTACATGGATGTGGAAGTGGAAGAAAAGGTCGGCAACGACAAAGTTAATATGGTAAGCAAGAAAGATTCATCCACGTCCGATTCTAACTCCATCTCCGTATCCAGTTCTAACTCCGTCGCCGTAAGTAGTAGTATCAGTTATGTGGACAGGGATCAAAAGACAGGCAAATTGCATTACAAAAACACAAACGGAGAGGCCACACTCAAGGTAATCAATTCAGACGGAAAGGTAGTTTTTGATGGACCGGTCAACACCAAGGATCAAAAGTCCAAAGTGCCGGCTGAGGCGATGAAATGGTTGGACAAAGTGAACATTAAGGTCGAGGAAGTGAACATCAAAGTAAAGCCGCCCGCTATCAACTAAACCAAGCCACTCCACCACTTGAGCGCTAAATGAAATACCTCCTGGTTTTTACCTTGGTGCTGCTTCCCCCACTGGCGAGCTGTACGGAACTCGGGGCGGTCACACGGCAAATGGTACGGCCGGTGCTGATTCGTAATGAACACAACTCGCTGCTGCAACTCACGATCAATGCGAAGAGGCCATTCGTGCAGTTGAAAGCCATCGCGGTTGAGCTGGAAGGAGCGATGGAGCTGGAGTCGTTGCAGTTTTATTTCACGGACGTTGATGATGGCCTTTCCACACAGAAACCGTTTGGCGAACGGCTGCGGTCGCATAAGTCGGTTGTATTCAAGGGGCACGCTCGACTGAGGGCCGGGCCGAATCATTTCTGGCTGTCGTGTCGGGCAAAAGCGGCGGCAAATTTATCAGGCAAGATGGATGCGCGGGTTCTATCGATCGAGACTTCAGCAGGGCGATTGGTGCCACGGGATGAAACACCCAATGTGCGTAAGCGTATCGGGATTGCACTGCGGCGACATTGGGATGACGGGGTGCATACCTATCGTATCCCGGCATTGGCGACATCGGCCAAGGGAACGTTGCTGGCGGTCTACGACATGCGGCGGAGGCGAAGCAAGGATCTGCAGGAGGACATCGACATCGGGCTCCTGCGCAGCACCGACGGGGGACAAACCTGGGGCGCGCAGCAGGTCATCATGGACATGGGCACGTTTCGCGGGATGCCACAGGAGGTAAACGGTTGCAGCGATCCGGGCATCATCGTGGACCCGGAAACAGGCGAGATTTTTGTCTTTGCGGTTTGGATGAACGGTCGGGCAGGCACGCACCAGTGGAATTCTGGCGGATCAGAGCCTGGGCATGAAATTGGCAGGAGCGCGCAATTCGTGATGATCCGATCGCTTGACGACGGACGAACGTGGTCGAAGCCGGAGAATATGACGCGTGAGTGGAAGGATCCGCGGTGGATTCTTTATGCGCCATCGCCGCAGCAGGGTATCTCGTTAAGAGACGGCACGCTCGTGATGCCCACGCAGGGGCGCGACGAGGCGGATCGTCACTTCTCCAATCTGCTTATCAGCCAAGACCACGGCAAGTCGTGGACGGTCAGTTCGGCGGCATCGTTTGGCAGCACTGAGTGCCAGGCAGTGCAGTTGGCCGACGACTCGCTGATATTAAACTGTCGCACAGAGAGCCCGACTAAGTTTCGCACCATCGCCGTAACACGCGACCTCGGCCGAACATGGACGCCGCATGCAACCAATCGCATGGGCATCATCGAGCCCAACTGCAACGGCAGCCTGTACCGTTTCGATTACCGTGAAGGCGGCAAGTCGAAGTCGGTATTGCTGTTCGCCAACCCGCATTCGCAGAAGAGCCGGACGAATCAAAGTATCCAGGTGAGTTTCGACGAGGGAAAGACATGGCCGGCCAAGCACCGTCTGCTGCTCGATGAGGGTCGTGGCAAGGGCTATCCAAGCCTGAGCCGGGTCGATGACAGGCACGTCGGCATTGTCTATGAAGGCAGCGGGGCACACTTGGTGTTCGAGCGAATCCCGATTGAGGCTTTGGTGAAACGATGAGTAAATAGGCTTGGAAGCCGCTCTCAACACGATGATTACTTACGCAAAATGAAACGAACAGTCGTGACAACAATCGCAGCCGCGCTGTTGATGGGATGTCAAGTGAGCCAATATTTTTCGACTACGCGGTCTCAGATGGAAAAAAGCGGAGTTTTTTCAAAAACTTCAATTCACCAAAGAAATGTAGATACACAAAAGAAAACCCAAATACGATTTGCCACTTACAATGTTCTATTTGGTTTATGGGCACAACCTGAATCAATAGGGCAAATGTTCAAACCATATAACTTGGATGTTATTTGCTTCAACGAAGTGCCTGATGGCGACTGGACAGCCCGTGTTGGTCGCGTATTAGGTATGCATCATGTCCATGTGGGCAAAGTTTCCTCTGCCAATCACAAGAATAAATACAAGTCGATTTTATGTCGGTTTCCACTATTTGATAAGGGGGAAGTTGAAATAAACGCCAAAGGATGGAAACCCGCATCTTTGGTATCAGCAAAAACTAACATAAAGGGCGTACCGCTAATGCTTTACTCAACCCACATACCTGGCCAGCCCGAGGTTCAGAAATCTGCAGCAGTTTATATTGCAGAAAACGTGATCAGAGGTTCTATGCATGATAACCTGATCATTCTGGGAGACCTAAATAATCAATTGGACAAAGGAGCCTTGAAATCAATTAAAACAGTTGGGATGAAATCCATATGGAAGGAACTTGCGATTGATACGGCAAAGATCAGCACCCATAAGCATATTGAGACTGGGAATGAATCAGGAGTGATTGATCACATTTTCTTTAGGAGTAGGACTTTTGCCGTAGAAGTAACAAACGGGGGAATAATTGATAGCGCATATAATAGTCCAGAAGAGGAAATTCAAATGACTCGTTACAAAACAGAATGGTTGAAATATGGCAAACCTCTCTCAGATCATCGCCCCATCTGGGCCGAATTCTTTTTTGAGTCCCGACTAATATCAAAAAGTGATGCAGAATTGAAAGCTGAAGGCAAATGAAACACGTCCTACTCACAACAATCGCAACTGGCACAGGCACGGTTTGAATTGGGGAGAGTCCTTACTTGTAAAATAAGGCATGGCACAAGATGTAGCATAGGCAACTGTTATCCTCCTTAAAAGATACCGGACTAGTTGGGATTGATGGCCTTATGGGATTCATTGAACGTGACCATGATGTTGCCCAAGGAAATTGAGAGAGAGGAACACTATTTTCTGGGGTCTGGTTGTTTGTTGGGCTTGACCGGGGGGCGTTTTTTTGAGGGACTACCGGCACCCGATCAACTGCCATTGGCAAATCATGACTCATTCAATTCTGGCTCAAGCCGCTGACTCCGTCTCGTACTGGCCGCTGGGCATCCTGGCGATCAGTGTCGGCTTCATTGTATTCACGATCATCAAGCTGAAGTTGCATCCGTTTCTGGCACTAATCTTCGCTGCGGTGCTGACCGGGCTTTTGGCGGGGGATCTGCCGGGGATGACCACGGAAAACATCGGTTTGTTCAAGAGCCGCGTGACCCTGAATGATACTCCGGGCGACGCCGCCAATGACATGTTGCTGGCGGTGAACTGGTCGTTGCTCGGCTTCGGCAACACGGCTGCAGGGATCGGGTTTGTGGTGGCGTTGGCGGCGATCATTGGCACGTGCATGCTCGGCAGCGGCGCGGCGGACCCCCGGCAGCAACGCGCACGCGTAAGCGCCGACGGACGGCGCATTCTGGAAGGAGAGCGCCAGGGACGTGGGCTCCGGGATGTCACGGGTGCCGGAGCAGATGGCGGTGGCGGAGGCCCGCTTCCCCCCG
>JASLKQ010000174.1 GCA_030747505.1 Verrucomicrobiota bacterium
GGCGTTGGGAGTCCGCTTTTCAAGAATTGCTCAAATCTCATCATGGATAGAAAGTTTAAGGGGACGGGAAGCCAGATTGCGACCATGTACAAGGATTTGGGAATCAGCATGGATCTAGCCAAGCAAAATGGTGTGGCCATGTTCACCACAGCTGCCGCATATGAACTGTTTCAGTCTGGCATATCACTGTTTCCCGATGAGGATAACTGGTCGATTGTACGGTTGCTGGAGCAGATTGCTGATACGGAAGTCCGATGGTGATTCACAATCAAAAATTCAATTGAACAATGCCTAAGTTAGGAGTCATCACTGATGGGATTAGCAGGGAATTTGAGCACGCCTTGTCTGTAATGAATGAAACCGGCCTCGAATATGCCGAGTTACAATACCTGTGGGAGAAGGAAGTGGGGGATTTAAATGATGCGGAAGTTTCGAGGGTCCAGTCACTGATCAAGGCGCACAACGTAAGGGTATCCTGTATTTCGCGACACAACTTTGCCGGCATGCTGGTTGGTGACACGGAGGTTGGGGATGCTAACTGCAATCGCCACATGGATGGTTTGCGGCGCTGCATTGACATGGCCCATGAATTGGATGCAAGTCTGGTGAGAATTATGAGTTTCAGGCGGGAGATGATTCTTTTCGGTTCAAGTGGGGCGGATTATTGGGTCACCAGCACAGGCGCATGGGATAAGCTGTTGAAATTGCTGGAGGCACCGATAGAGCTGGCTGAGGAAAAGAATATTCAACTGGTGCTGGAGACAGGTAATAATGCCATGGTACCTTCTGCTTGGCTTGGGCGAAAATTAATAGATGATATGGGTAGCAAGCACCTGAAAATTTTATGGGATCCCGCCAACAGTCTATACGCAAACGAGCCGACATATCCAAATGGTTGGGAGGCTCTCAAGGACGATTGTATCGGGCACCTTCATATCAAGGATGCACGGGTCAATATGCCCCAGGCCCATGTTGAGTTCTGTGAACTGGGCAGTGGGGATATGGCTCCATATCTTCGGCCTTTGGCGGATGACATGAAGAGGAACGGCCATGATGGTTTTATATCACTTGAGAGTGTTTACCGGCCTGAGGACGGTTCATTTGAGGATGGTTACCGGGCCTCATTGCCCAAGTTCAAGGAACTCTTCGATTGGTGAGGCGGATATTTAAGACCTGGCGAGCCGCTTTACTCCTTTTGCTGTATAAAGGGATCCTGTTTTTTTCTTTGGCGTTGCTTGCCGTTTCCTGTGGCAAGAAAGAGTCAGCAGAATACGTTTTTCGTTATTCAAATGAACAGCCGAAGGATGAGCTCCGGAGCCAATCCATGATATTTTTTAAGAGACAACTGGAGGAGCGTTCCAATGGCCGAATCAAGGTGGAGTTGTTTTTTGGGGGAGTAATCGGCAACGAGCGCGAGTTGATGGACTTTGTGCAAACGGGGGTTTTACAAGGAACAAGAGGCGGTTTTTTTGCCGATGCCAACCCCAAATTCATGCTGTTTACCCTGCCATTCCTTGTCGATGACTGGGATCAGGCACAACGATTGGTTCAAAGCGATTTCACGCGGAAAATAAATGAAGGTGCGAGGGAAAGAGGGTTCCATGTACCTGCCACCGGAATTTCACAGGGGTTTAGGGCCCATACAAATAAAACAAGACCGATCCGGCACCCTGATGACCTCAAGGGACTCAAGATGCGCGTTCCAAGCCAGGAGGTTTACGTTCAAACGTCAAAGGCTTTCGGTGCAAACCCCCAGGAGTTGCCTTATGGTGAAGTGTATCAAGCTTTGCAAACCGGTGTGGTGGATGGGCAGGATAATGCACCTTCAAACATCTGGCATTACAAGATTCATGAAGTTTCCAAATATTTGACAATCACCAACTATGCTACGGGTCCCGACCCGTTGATGGTGAACCTTGAGTGGTATGAATCCCTGCCGCGTGATTTGAGAGATATTTTTGATGGGGTGAGTCGAGAAACGATGGAGTTTAGTGACCGGATTAACCGGGAGAAAGAGGCAGAGTATATTGAGGAAATTTCAGGCAAGCTCGAAGTGAACCATGTGACGGGTGGTGATCTCATACCGTTCCGGGATGCCGTAAAACCGGTGTATCAGTATTTTGAGGAAAAAGGGATTCTAACCCTGGATGAAATACAGAAGGCCCGAGAAGTGGGGACAGGCAAATCCATTAAGCCATGAAGACATTTCACAGCAGGCTGAACTATTTTCTCGAGGTGCTTGTTTGTCTTAGTTTCCTTTCTTTTTTTACCATGGTGATTCTGCTGGTTGGATTGCGGTATTTGTTTAATTCCTCCATTACCGGCGGGAATGAAATCATCACTATCCTCTTTGTTTACACAACTGCGATTGGAGCGGCAATAGCCGTGGGACAGCGTGGTCACATTGCCATCAATATCCTAATAGAAAAACTGCCGCAGCGCTTGGCCAAGCACTTGGTCAAGCTACAACTGGCTCTTGTAGGGCTTATCAACTTCGCCATCGCTTGGTTTAGTGTCCCTTGGATTTCCCAAACTGGGGACAATCTCATGCCAACCCTTGGTGCGATGCGTGCGGTGGTTCAGATCAGCATACCGCTTGGTTGCGGGCTTGCCGTTTTGTACTGCATCATAACCGCAATCGCGGGTTTGGAGGAAATAAAAACCGGCGATGCCGCACAGCTACAGGTGAGTTCTCATCCACGGGATCAAGATCATTCGGCATGACAATCTTGCTTCTAAGCCTTTTGGTTTTCCTCTTTCTGGGCGTCCCCATCGCCTATTCGCTCGGCTTGTCCGCCTTGTGCTACTTCGTGGTGCATGAACCTGGTCTAATGGTGGTTATGCCCCAGCGGTTGATGGCAGGAATGGATTCCTATGCGCTGATAGCCTTGCCGCTGTTCATTTTCATGGGTCAATTGATGAACGCCAGCGGCATCACCCGGCGGTTGATTGATTACTGCATGCTTCTGGTCGGGCGTTTTCGGGGCGGGCTCGGGTTGGTTAATGTGTCCTCTAGCATGTTGTTTGGTGGGATTTCCGGATCGTCGGCATCTGACACTGCCTCAATTGGTTCCATCCTGATCCCTGAGATGAAACGCCGCGGTTATCCGGAGGACTTTGCTGCGGGTCTGACCGTTGCCTCCTCCACCATGGGCATGATCATACCACCCAGTATCCCAATGGTCCTGTTTGCGGTAACAGCGCAGGTGTCGGTGGGTAAACTATTTATGGCGGGGGTGATTCCCGGCCTCATGGTTGGTGTATTTCAGGTTGTGTTTACCTTGTGGATATCAGCCAGAAAAAATTATCCAAAAGAAGATGCGGAATTCGATTTACGAAAGCTTTTAATCGAAACCGGCCGGTCCGCTTACATTCTCCTTCTGCCGGTATTCGTGGTTGGAGCGGTTGTCTTTGGGGTAGCCACAGCAACAGAGTCCGCGGGGCTCGGTGTCTTCTATGCCATCGTCATAGGCTGCTTTTTAACGCGTCGATTGACCCGTGCAGAATTTATCAAGGCATTGCGCCAATCTATCCTCACTAGCGCCAAGATCATGATTATTATTGCCTTCTCAAAATTGTTCATCTGGATTCTTGCTTACGAACGCCTACCGGATGGATTGGCCGAGATGGTCAAGGGGTTTGATTTGTCTTTGTTTTGGCTGATGATGCTAATGATTTTGATCATCCTTTTGGCGGGAACGTTTATTGATGTGAGTCCTGCGATTCTTTTGCTAACGCCGATTTT
>JASLKQ010000175.1 GCA_030747505.1 Verrucomicrobiota bacterium
AATTATTGGCGCCATTTTATCACATGCCAAATGGAATCAAACTGAATATCCATTGGACCGGCCCATTCGCAAGGCGCTCTTTGCGGTGGACGAACTATGCGGGTTTGTGACTGCAGTGGCTTACGTACGTCCTGAGAGGCTTAATGGCATGAAGGCCAAGAGTGTGCGCAAGAAACTTAAAGCCAAGAACTTTGCCGCCGCAGTCAGCCGGGAGGACATTAATCAAGGAGCCGAACTTCTGGAGATGGACCTGAATGATCACATCAATGAAGTCATCGCTGCCCTGCAAAAGACGGAGGGTTGAAAAACCTAAAGCAGTTCGCCCAACGGTTTGCCTTCTTCAACGATATAACGCGGGCGATTGCGATGATCCTCGTAGGTGCCATCCAAAGGAATACCGAAATGATGGTAGATGGTGGCGGCCAAATCGCCTGGAGTCACCGGACGTTCACCGGGCTGACCACCATCCCTGTCTGAAGCACCAATCACCTGCCCGTGATTAAAGCCTCCACCGGCCAAGGTCATGCTCATCACTGAAGGCCAGTGGTTGCGGCCTCCCGTAAATCCGGCCTGGGTTCCCATGATGGGGGAACGACCGAATTCGCCCATGGCAATCACCAGCACTTCATCCAATAGCCCCCGATCGCTCAGGTCATTGATCAAGGTTGAATAAAGATGATCGAACACCGGCAAAAGCGGTTTCAGTCCGCTGACGATTCCTCCGTAGACCCCGCCAACAGCTTTATCCCCATGGGTGTCCCACGTTCCTGAAGCGCGGTGATTGGAAAGGTCAATCGTAACAAAGGATACACCCGACTCCACAAGGCGACGCGCCAAAAGAGCCTTTTGTGCCCACGCATGTTTACCGTAGGAATCGCGCACCTTCTGCGGTTCACGGGTAATATCAAAGGCTTCACGGGCCCGTGGACCGGTGACCAAATCGAAAGCCTGTTGCCCAAAGGTATTCATCGCCTCAATATCGCCCCTCTGGTCTATGCCACGACGCAACCGTTCCAGTGACTGGGACAGGGAACGCCGATTATCCAACCGGTCAATTGAGATATCACCAGGTAATTGAAACAGCTTGGCCGGATTATCCCCTACAAACGGGTCATGTTGTTTGCCCAACCAACCGCCCCAGGCAAAGTGAGTCTTGTCACGCACATTCAAGTGCACACTGGGAGGCAAACCGGACTGGTTCGCCCCGTACCGCTGGCCGACAACCGAGCTGATGGCCGGATACATTTTGCCCTCACGATTGGCGCGAGGCGCAGCGGCCCGGTTGCCAGTCTGCATCACCTGATTGGGCTGATGATTACTGCCGCGCGCATCCACTGAACGGATGATGGTCAGTTTATCGGTCAGCTTGGCATACTTGGGCAAATGCTCACACACATGAACGCCCGGCAACGTGGTGGGGATCGAGCCAAAAGGCCCGCGTCTGTTCTCAGGCAAATACGGCTTGGGATCGAGGGTGTCAATATGGCTGGGGCCACCGGCCATCCAGAGCAGGATCACCGACTTGTGGCTGCCCACAGAGGAACCCGATTTCTTGGCAAACTCGCGCGCCTGCAATAAACCCGGCAGAGAAAGCCCGGCCATCCCAGCCATACCGGCCTTGATCATCCCGCGCCGGTCAGTAAGGGCTACTCCCTCACGCAACGTCCCGTGAAAATCACTGAACGCATTGGCATGGGAATGAGTCTGACCTGCGGCCATGGTTACAGATTACGCCCGGCAGGCAAGGGGATCAATAAAGGAATGTAGCTAAAGAAGCACCTTCACGTTTTCAGGCGGTCGACCGATCACAGCCTTGTCGTCCTTCACCACAATGGGACGCTCCAGAAGCACCGGATACTTGATGATGGCCGCGATGATTTCCTCTTCAGTCGAATCACTTGAAAGATTGAGCTGTTCATACACTTCCTCCTTGGTGCGCACCACCTCATGTGCCGGCTTGTCCAATTTTTTGAGGAGATCCTTGAGGATCACTTCATCCAAGGGCGTCTTGAGATATTCAATTATCTCTACTTCACTTCCAGCTTCCTCACAAAGCTGCAACGCCTGCCGACTCTTGGAACAACGTGGGTTATGATAAATTTTCATAAAATAAAATTAGCTCAAGAGATAACCGCATATCATCAATATTATCCCTGCAAACAAAAAAACCGTACTACAACCACTCTTTGAAGAGTTTACAGGCTTTTGGTTGCTAACATCATTACGGGCCTGCTGCTTGAAAGAAGTAGCCGCAGTAACCTCAAATCGCTGCGCAATCAAGCTGGCAATTCGGTGTCTTTGCAGACTCAAAGAAGCCCCCTCATGACATATTAAATGTTCCTCGTTTTTCTTCTCCTGAACGTCCTCATCTCCAGCAATAGCAATCTTATCTAAAGACGGCCCCTCATAATCCACGTCCTCGTGTGCTTGAGCAACCAGTGAAGATTCATTTTCAATTGCTTTCTCCAATAACTCACTTGCCTCCACAGAATCTACACCTGCTTCAATCAAGAGCCTGATTATCTCAGGGTTCTTATAAGCCATTTCAATTGGGGTTGCGTGATGCCTCTCTGGGTTCCTGAGATTTGGATCAGCACCGGCTTCCAGCAACAATTTAACTATCTCAGTACTGTTATCCATAATAGCCCTGCTTAGGGGCGTATCACCAACCACATCAAACCGATTTGGATCGGCACCCGCTTCAAGCAATAACCTCAAAAGCTCCTGATTTTGATACAAAAGTGCACCTTCAAGAGGTACACGATCATCGCCGCCTGCGACGGTCCCATCAGGATCAGCGCCCGCTCCCAATAAAAGCTCTACCACCTGTATTTGGGCAACGGCATCCTGACCAGCCTCCTCTGCAACATGAACCGCCACACTTACCGCTTCTTGAAGTAGAGTGTTGTATTCATCACCTTGATTGGAATCTGCTCCCGCCTCGAGCAACAACTTTACTATCTCTGGCTTAGATTCCAACTGGCGAATAACCCTCTTGAGTGGAGTAAAACTGGGATAATCGCTTGGGGCACAATTCGGGTCAGCTCCCGCCTTCAATAAGGCCTGAACTATCTCGGTCTCACCTTTATCAACAAAGTCAACCAAAATTGGGTGTTCTGGATCATCCTGCAAATTGACGTCAGCTCCACCTTCCAAAAGAGCAATAATTATTTCCTTTGAAGAGTAACTTGCGCATCGCAAAGGCCAATCCTCTCCATACTTTTGATTCGGGTCTACACCAGCCTTAAGCAATAACTCGAGCGCCTCGAGTTCATTATCATAAATCGCCCGAATCAGCCAAGCATCCTCCGGTGCATTCAAATCAGCCCCTGTCTCGATTAACCTTTCTATTTCATTGAAAAAATCGCTCTTGGAATCGTCAACTGAGCCCCTCATCCCATCCAGTAATTGAACTGCCTGGGGATGACCATTTTCTTGAGCCATGATCAACCACTTGCGGGCCTCATCTAAATCTTGATCCACCCCATCACCTTGGAGATATTTACGGCCCAGCTCGAACTGGGCATTCTTGTCTCTGAATTTTTCAGCCTTGAAACGGAGGTTATCAATATTATTTGAAAGACTACTCACT
>JASLKQ010000176.1 GCA_030747505.1 Verrucomicrobiota bacterium
TTTAAGGCAAAGAAGAAATAGTGTTTTCCCCCACCGAAATTGTCTCCACACTCAATGAATTGGGTGTTACCCACGTGGTGTGGATTCCTGACAGCACTCTGGGCCAATGGGATGAAGCCCTGCAAAACGCCGAAAACATTGAGCTCATCCAGGTCTGCCGTGAAGGCGAAGCGTGGGCACTGGCGGCTGGATTGTATCTGGGCGGGGCCAAACCCATCGTGATTATTCAATGTACCGGCCTCTTTGAAAGCGGCGATGCCATGCGCAATATTGTGCACGACTATCAATTACCCATCTACGGCCTGGTAGGCTACCGCAGCTACCTCAATGCAGAATCGCTGCCGGGCGACACCTGCCTGAAGTTCACTGAGCCAGTACTGAATGCCTGGGCCCTGGACACCGTGTTCCTGAAGGACGCATCCATGAAACCGAAGTTTGCCGAGCATTTCCAAAAATGCTTCAAGGAAGAGATTCCCGGTATTTGCCTAATGGCCGAAGGAGCTGCGTAACCAAACCATGAGCGACTTCATTCAATTTAAACCCGTCCAACTATCTGAGACACCGCCAGAAGATACTGCCGATATATCGGCAGCCTGCATCAGGTTGACTGAATGCAATCTACTTTCAAGCTATGAAGGAACCTCGATTATTGGAAGCAACGGTAATGTGAGTAAACGTCAAGGAGCAGGGTTTATTATTACCAGCACACAATTACCTACAAAACAAAACCTCGGTCCTCGGGATTTTGTACACATAGAGAAATATACTGAAGGTGAGACACATTTTCATGGAAGCAAATTGCCTTCTTCAGAATGCCTGATGCACCTGCATCTCTTTGAAAGCTTTCCCGATATACAAGCGATCGTACACGTGCACGAATCCAACGACCTTTTGTATGGCGAAAACAGCCGTGCATGCTGGACAGATTTGGGAATTGTGGAAACTGCCGAGGACGTTAAAGGAGGTACCATTGCAGTGGGCGAAGCAACCGCCGAAGCGTTTACCGAGGAGTCACTTTACGTCATCCTGAAAAACCATCGGCCCGATTGGGATCCGGACCGTACCGGCACAGTCGTCATGGGCCGTACTCTCGAGGAAGCTACCGAACGGGCTATTGCTGTACACAAGGGGTTAAAACAATGAGCCACACCCCTGCCATACCCTTGGTCGCCGCACTGGAGGTCATTCACCAGTACCGCGAGGATGCGGTGGTCATCACCACCATGGGAGCCGCCCGTGAATGGCAAAAACTCGAATCGCACCCCAAGGATTTGGTCTATATGCCCTCGAGTATGGGGCAGGGACCGCCATTGGGTCTGGGAATTGCCCTGGCAAAGCCGGACCAACGCGTAATTGTGGTTAATGGCGATGGCTGCCTATTAATGAACCTGGGATGTCTGGTCACCATTACCGCCCATGCCCCAAAAAACTTTACCCTGATCGTGGTCGATAATGGTGTTTATGAGGTCACCGGAGGCCAGGCAACCGTGGGAGATGGATCAAAACGCACGGGAGGCAACTCGGTGAACTTTGCAGACTTGGCCCGAGCCGCCGACTTCACTGAGGTATACGAGTTTGATGATACTGAAGCCTTCCGGTTTGAACAGGAAACCCTGCACGAGGAGGGCCCAGTCTGTATTGTGCTCAAGACCACCCACCAAATTGAAGACATCAGTGCCCGCAGTCCGGGGCCACCGGCTGAAAGAATCAAGTCCCTTAGAAAGAGCCTACTATAATTTGAGGCACCAATTATAGTTCGACATATGGCAAAAATTGTGTATTCTAGCTCATCCTGCAATTAAGCAGGGTCAAAAAGGAGGAAGTTATGGGAGAAGCAGCAGCAGCAGGTGGTATAATGGCCCTATTGGGGGGGATGATGTTTGTGATGATGTTACCGATGCTGGTGATGTTAATCGCAGTCTGGAAAGTGTTCACCAAAGCAGGCAAACCGGGGTGGGCGGTCATCATTCCAATCTATAGCAATATCGTAATGCTAGAGATTATCGGGCAACCTTGGACGCGACTCCTATGGTATCTTATTCCTATCTATGGCATATACTTGGCCATCGTGGATTTGAATGCCCTTAGTAGAAGCTATGGAAAAGACAGCGGATTCACGGTGGGATTGATTTTTCTTGCCCCAATCTTCTGGTGCATCCTGGGTTTCGGCAGCGCTCAATATTTGGGACCCAACGGAGCCGGCGGTGGAGAGATGCAAGAAGCCGGAACGGTATAACACTGGCAACAGGCCAAAGCCAAAGGAGGAATTACTTTGGAAGATATAATGGCAATAATGGCACGACTGGCACTCGTGTTCTTTATATGGCTTCTCGTATGTATTGTTGCATGTATGAGAATTTTCAAGAAAGCCGGCCATTCACAACTAATGGCCATCATACCTATTGTTAATATATGTGTATTGGCTCAAATCGCAGGCAAGCCAGTCTGGATGGGCCTTATCGCATGCTTTGCTCCCTTAATTCCGTTTGCAGGGGGATTTATCAGCTTAGTTATATGGGTACTAATCATGCATGGCCTATCGTTGCGCTTTGGTAAAAGTGGAGCGTTCACGGCAGGATTAGTTCTATTACCCGGGGTTTTTCACTGCATCCTCGCTTTTGGTGATGCTCAATGGTCGAAACCCGAACAAGAAGTCGGTAAAGAACTGGAGCCGGTTTAAATTTTGGGCTTCAATTAATCCACAAACCCTCCTGTAACCGGGAGGGTTTTTCCCTGCCCTAAAGCTTCCAGTCGCCCCGATATTTGTGGGTAATGTATTTGTTGGCCTCGGGCAAATTGGTGATCCGCATTTTCTTGGCGTCCCATTCAATTTTCCCTTCAGAACGCAGCGCCACATTGGCCAACAACACGCTTTCAGTCATCGGCCCGGCATAATCAAAGTTTGAATAGGCCGCCTTACCGCCCTTGCAGGCATCAATCCATTCCTGGTAATGATGGCTTCCAAAATCCTTTGGCTTGGGCAGGAATTCAGGCACCTTCTTGAAATCCTCAGTCTTTGCTCCTGATAGAAACCGGCCCGGGCCCCAGTACATCGGCACATACAAGGTATCCTTGGTGCCAATAATAATGCTGCCATTGGCCGGCAACATCTTTTCTTTAACCAAGGCAGGATCAGGCTTTTTACCCCCATCATACCAGGTCAGTTTAACCGGGCCACGGGTTTTGGTCTTGGGAAACTGATAAGTGACTTCCGACCACTTGGGAGCCGTCTCGTTATTTACCCCTGAAGATGCGGCTTCCACGCTGGTAGGGTCGCGCAAATCCAGTGCCCAGTAGGCTAAATCCTGATTATGGCAACCCATATCGCCCAGTGCCCCGGTCCCAAAATCCCACCAGCCACGCCATTTAAAGGGCAAATAAGCGGGGTGATAAGGCCGTTCTGGAGCCGGCCCGAGCCAAAGGTCCCAGTCGAGTGTATCAGGCACCGGCGGGGTGTCCTTGGGTCGATCGATTCCCTGTGGCCAAACCGGCCGGTTGGTCCAAATATGCGCCTCCTTAATCTCCCCCAATACGCCCGCCTGGATCAGCTCCACCAGACGGCGTGAATCCGGATTGGAGT
>JASLKQ010000177.1 GCA_030747505.1 Verrucomicrobiota bacterium
CACCGCGATTGCAGGCGTCATTAAAGTGCTTGTTGGCTGTGTCATCCCATCGGCGAAAACGCAGCAGCATAATGATGGCGTCTGCACTGTCCAGTGCCTGCGGATGGGATAGGCTCTGCTGGTTATTGGGATCAATCTCCCCCTTGTCGTTCAGCGAAAAGAGCACGGTGCACTTGAAACCATGGCGTTGACTCATAATCTTGGCCAACATCGGCAACCCTTCCTCGCCACGATATTCCTCATCTCCGGAGAGAAACACGATATGCCTGCCTTTGCCCGGTCCGGATTTGCCTTGATAGACCATGTGATCTTTAGCTGCGTGCACAATAGGCATGGTCAGCAGGAATGTGAAAAGGGATAGGAAGATTTTCTTCATGAGATGTTTTTCAGTTCGTCAATATTGGGGAACCGCGTTTATTTTAGCGGTCGCAAGCAGCACTGCAAACTCCAAATGCCTGATAAACAACTCATTCTCATCCGGCACGCCAAGTCCAGTTGGGATGATATTGAATTGGACGATCATGAGCGGCCGTTAAATGATCGTGGAGAGCGTAACGGGCCGATGATGGGTCAAAGGCTGAAGAAGTTGGGGGTGAATCCAGATAAGGTCTTTACCAGCAGCGCCGTACGTGCGGTGAGTACTGCACAAATCGTATGTGAAGAAATTGAATTTCCCAGGGAATATATCATTCCCAGAAGAGTTCTTTACCATGCAGATGTTTCCACCTGGTCAGAATTCATAAGTGAACTGGATGATTCCTGGAATGCAGTAATGATCTTTGGCCACAATCCCGGACTAACAGAATTGGCGATTGATATATGGCAATTGTCCGTTAGCAATGTGCCTACCTGTGGGGTTTTGCTTCTGGGATTTGATGCTGGCAGTTGGGAGAAGGTGTTCTTCAGTCAGCCTGTCAGAGCCTGTTTTGACTATCCAAAAAACAAGTCAGGACTGCCTGAAGTCCTGCGTTAGTTGGTCTTTTTTTCCTGACGGCCGCGGTTAAAGAACTGCTCCAGAATATTTCTTCCGCCACCGGTTCCCAGTTCCTCGGCTTTGCTGGGATCAATCATGACTTCAATGCGGTTATGGGTTCCGTCCAGGGCCCGGTTGAGCGATTCATCCTCCGGGGAGGTTTTCTTGATGTCGGCAATTAGCTTTTGGCGGTTGCGCAGGGTGGACTCGTTCCGGTCTCCTCCGGTCATGTGGCCCAGCGCCAGGAAACGCAACGGTCCCAATTCCTTGTTGGTGACCACTTCAGTAAAGAAAGCGTTGCTTTCGATATTGGTTCCCACGTGCTTAAGAATGGCATCACCCAAAGCCATTTTATCACCATCATCAGTCAGATTTTCATCCTTCACTTTTGCGTACAGTAGGGGAACGGCCTTCTCTCCGAGAATCGTGGTAAGGTAATTAACCACGGCCCCATCGACGCGCCCTTCAGGAGTGATAATCATCAATTTGGCTGTCTCCACAAAGGTTGCATCCTTATATTTTACTAAAACGGAGAAGAGAAACATACGGGAGGATTCATCGAGTAGACTGTTTCCATTTGTATCCGGAGGATTGGTTAGCAGTTCATGGACAGCTGCCAAAACCTCTTCCTGATACTTATCTGGGGCTATTTCGCTGAGGATCCGGTCCAAATAGGCGACTTCCAGTCCGCGTCCGGTCTCAGACAGGACCTTTGCCAATATTTCTTCAGCTTTTGGGCCACCTATGTCGTGAACCACATCAAAGAGGCCCAGGCGCATGGAGCCCGGTTCCAGTTCCCGTTTCATGTTCTGCACCATGCTGGTAAGGAAATAACTGCCGAAGCCGGAGGTAATAAATTGGCCGATACCGCTGGGCTTGGCCTCCTCTCCGCGTGCTTCAGCCTCCTTGGCTTCCTGACGTTGGCGGTCGAAGGCCTGGGCGGTTGCCTCGTATTCAATATCTTGGCCTGTTTCAAAGAATCCCTCGATTGCCGGCAGTGACTTTTCCTCTGCCTTTGTCAGGCCCACCATGTAGTGGATAATTTCCTGCATCGTCTGCTGCCGGGTTTCACCGGTGGGCCGCAGTTGCTTGAGGTTGGCGATGTATTCCTCAGGCGAGATTTCCACAACCTTTTCTATGACCTTTTCAGTTTCTGTGTTGATCACATCAACTTTTCCGGATCGGGCTTCAGCCTCTTTCAGTTCCTTCCGGAGTTTGGCAATCAGATCGTCTTGGGTTGAATCAGATGAACTGTCATCAGGTCTTTTGTCTGAGTTAAGGATGTAGCCTGCGGTGAGCCCGAGGAGTGCAGCAATTAGGATGGGAACGATTTGTTTCATGTAAGTTGGTTGGGATGATAATTTACTCCCGAGGAGAGCGGCGCTCTTCCAGGACGGAATTGAATTTGTTTTCCATCCGGTCCAGACCGCCGACAAATTCCGGGTGCGATGATTGCTGGCGCATTCGGGAGAGGAGGCCTTGCCTTGCGACAATAGCTTCGTCTGAAGTGTTTTCAAGATTGCGAAAGAGGGCTTGGGTTGGAAGTTTCATCGGTCCCCAGTTGAAGCGTCCCCCTTCCTCCTGTTTGTTTAACGCATCCTGAACGGTTTGCAGGAGTAATTGGTCTGCTGCTGCGTTTTGACCAATGTAATGGAGCACCGCATCGCGCAAAGCGTAACTGGCTACATCGTCAGTGATACGCCCCTCGTTAATAGCATTTTGAATGATCGGGACCGCATCCGCACCCAAAACCCGACGCAAGTAGGCCAGAGCGTGCCCGTCAACTGAGCCATCGGAACGGACCAATAGGCCTTTGGCTGTGTCGATAAATTCCCGGTCCTTGTACTTGACGAGAATGGAATAGAGGAAGTCCTTGGCATATCGATCAATCTCCAGTGCATTTTCATCTGGATTTTCCGGGATTGAAGCGAGCAGTTCACGGGCAGCGCGGAGAATCTCCTTCACATATTTATCTTTGGCTTCCCGTTGCAGATATACTTCAAGATAGGCAACTTCAACACCCCGCCCGGTTGTTTCCAGAGCTTCTAACAGGATGTCGATGGCGGGTTGAGATCCGATTTGTGCGGTGGCGTCAAAAAGGCCGATTCGGAGTGTGGGCGGGAATTTATTATCCAATTTTGGATATGGACGAAAATAGGCCCAAACGGATCCGGTCCGTTTCAGTTTCTTTTCTTTGTCGGCGGACTTGCCAGATTTCTCTTTATCTGCCTTATCAGGCTTGGGGCTTTTAGCTTTGGTGCTTTTATTATCTTTGCCTTTGGCGGCTCCCTTTATAACGGTTTTCCCGCTTTTGATCCTGTCGCGGAAGGTAAAGTCTTGGTTGCTTTCAAGGAATTTTATGATTGGCGGTAATGCGTCAACACCGTGTTCAATTAAGGATTCAAAGAGATATATTGAACGACGGTCAGTGCGTTCATCCTGCGGATCCAGGCTAATGAGTTGATCTATAATTTCCTGGGGAGGCATCCGGTTATCAATGGTTTCACCCGGTATTTCCACCTTGGTTTCAATGAGTTCCACCCGGCCCGATCTTGCCTTTGCCTCCCTCAGTGCCTTGTTAAGTTTTGCTATTTGTTCATCCTT
>JASLKQ010000178.1 GCA_030747505.1 Verrucomicrobiota bacterium
GAAGAAAGACCCCAAACAATACAACAATCTTTTCAATGATTCCAAATACGCCAAGGTGCTTTCAGATATGAAAGAAAAAATGAAGTCGAAGCTCACCGAAATAAGCGAGAATGATCTGGGTGAAAATAAGCAAAAAAAGAAATGAGCAATCCTCTTACAGTTGTCACCACAACTAATTCTATGAACATCTCTGAATTATTGTAGAAGGATAGGTTTTTAATCACCGTCTAATGAGAAATGAAAATTTATCTATTATCACTATTCACAGTAATGCTGGTGGGGTGTTCTACCGCATATGATCCTCCCCTCGGATCGGCTAATGAGCCTCTTACGGATGTAAAGGATAAGCCGGCCCCATTGTTTTCCCGCGATGATGTATCATCAGATAAAATGGAATTGCGCGGAGGGCTTTGGTACGTCAAAGGTGAGGCTAAGCCTTTCACAGGCAAGGTGACTTTGTGGGCTCCCGGGCATGGCAATGAGATTGCGCGCCAGGTAGTAAAAACTTATGTGAACGGCAAGGAGCAAGGGAGTAAGGTGCATATTTTGATTGGCAAACGGGCTCCGAGACCAAACCGCTAGTGCAGGTAATTTGCCTGTTCAACGCGTATATTTTTTAGATAGGACGATGAAAAGCCTCATAACCATTATGTTTATAATACTTTTTTGTTATGGTTGTGGTAAGTCCATTGAGCAGGCCTCTCCGGGAACACTTGAGCCCAGCTTGTCTCAAAAGAACGTTAAATCGCCTTCAACAGGTTCGGAGCTTGAGACATTTCTTGATGCTAAATTAAGGGCTGAGGCAGGAGAGCCCTTAGCCCAGACCAGAACTGCAGATAACTATGCAACCGGGCGTGGGATTCCAGTGAATTTTCAAGAGGCCGTGAAATGGTACCGCAAAGCTGCGGAGCAAAATGAACCAAGAGCTCAATATAACCTTGGATACATGTATTATAATAGCGAAGCCTTGCCGCGTGATTATAAGAAGGCTGTTTATTGGTTTACTAGGGCAGCTGAGCAAGGAAACCCCGGCGCGCAGTGCAACCTAGGTTTGATGTATGAAAATGGAGAGGGCGTGGAGGAAAATGATGAAATTGCAGTGAGTTGGTTCCGTAAAGCTGCTGTTCAGGGTGAACCTATGGCGCAGTTTAACATGGGTTGGATGTATGCAAATGGCACGGGTGTGGAAAAGGACACCGGTAAGGCATTGAATTGGTATAAGAAGGCATCTTTTTCAGGGCACATCGAAGCTCCAAGTTTTTTGGCAATTCTTTATGACGCCGGCGATGGGGTGAAGGAGGATAAGGTTGCCGCCTACGCATGGTGGTTGGTGGGTGCCAAACGTGGAGATGAAGCGCCGCTGAACAATCTGGATTTTCTGGAGACAAAACTCACCGCCCAACAAATCAAGACCGCCAAGGATTTGGCCGCCCAGTTGGAGAAGGAAATGGCGGCCGGCAAGCCGTAGTCAGCGCGAATCACCCAGCTGGGGAAATGCCTGTAGATCATCTATTTAGATAACGTAGACCTCATCAGAGGCCAATCCAACTTAGTGGCAAAATCACTATAGCGTTTCTTTTCCTGCAGAATTTCTGGTGAAAATTTGAGCAGGTGGTTATTCTTTCTCCTCCCGATGAATAAATCCCACCTAATCCTCAAAACATTGTTCTCTCTTGGCGTGGTTGCATTCTGTGTGAATGCACCCCAGCTTTTTGCCCAAGCCTCAAAGCCGAAGGTGAATAACGAGAAGCCTGAAAAAGGCAATCAGGTCAAGCGGATGCACCCGCATGCCCTCAAGCTCATTCTTCAGGGCAATAAAAAGGAGGCTATCGCCTACCTGGAGGCAACCTCAAAGAAAGCGGTCAACCCGGAGCACACCAAGCTGCTTTTAGACCTTGCCCACGGCAAACCGAACGCCTGGAAGTTCGACATCGAGACCTGGCCCTGGAAGCGCGCCCTTCCGGACACTTCCCTGAAGAAGGATGCGCCGGTTGACTCGTTCACTATCGCCTTTGGCGGGGGGGCGGGCTATGTCCCTGAGAACGAACGCATTTGGGACACCATTGGAGCGATCGATCCGCGGGCCCTTCTGCTGTTGGGCGACAATGTTTACATCGACGATCCCGAAACGCCAGAAATGCAGCGATTCCATTACTACCGCCGCCAGAGCCAGCCGGAGTGGATGAAACTCGCCAAGCGTGTGCCCATCTACGGAATCTGGGATGACCACGATTTTACCACCAATGATGGCAGGGGCGGACCCGATATTGAAAATCCCAAGTGGAAGCGCGAGGTCTGGAAGATCTTCAAGGAGAACTACGACAACCCCTACTACGGCGGCGGCGAAAAACAACCCGGTTGCTGGTTCGATTTCTGGATCGGCAAGGTCCACTTCGTATTGATCGACGGGCGCTACTACCGCGAGTCACCCAAAGGAAAGAACCCTTCCATGCTCGGCCCAGCCCAAATGAAGTGGCTCAAGCAAACGCTCAAGAAGCCAGCCACTTTCACTGTTTTTTGCACCAACGTGCCCATGACCCCCAAAGTAAAGCCGGGATCGAAGGATACCTGGGACGGGTACGATGGGGAACGCCAGAAGATCTTTAAGTTCATTGCCGACCAGAAGATTCCCGGTGTCATTGTCCTCTCAGCCGATCGCCATCGCTCTGACGCCTATAAGATCGATACCGGCATTGACGGCATGTATCCCCTCTATGAATGGCAGTCCTCACGCCTTACCAACCAACATGTGCACGGCCTGATCAAGCACTCTCTCTTTGGGTACAACCAGAAGCAATCCTTCGGCCGGGTGGACTTCGATCTTAAGGCCGAAGATCCCACCGTCAAATACACCATCATCAACATCGACGGCAAAGCCATTCATTCCCTCAAGGTCAAAAGAAGCGAACTGCAGTTCAAATAGGCCTCTCGGATTATGAATATATCAAAATCACTCCTCTGTGGCATTGCCTCGGCCGCCATTGCAATAACCGGCCTGGCAAAGGAACCGGCCGGGAAGATTAAAAACGTTCTTCTGATCATGTCAGATGACCTGAAGGCCAGTGCCTTGGGGGCTTATGGAAACACTGTCTGCCAGACTCCCAATATTGATCGACTGGCCAAGTCAGGGATGGTTTTCGAACGCGCCTACTGCCAGGGCCTGGCTTGTTCGCCATCGCGACCGTCGATGTTGCGGAGCATCTATCCCAAGTCAAAGGCGACCGCGCCGACGATTGGGGAGCATCTTCAAAAACACGGACTGCACACAGCACGGGTGGGCAAGATTTTTCATATGCCCGTGCCTCATGCGCAACTTGATGGCAGCGACGGCAGGGATGTTGCTGAATGCTGGACTGAGCGTTACAACACCAAGAGTGCTGAAACGTTCTCGCCCGGGCTCTACCGGTTGTTGAATTCGGATATTGTGACCCGCAAGATTGAAGGGCGTGATGCCAAGGGTCGG
>JASLKQ010000179.1 GCA_030747505.1 Verrucomicrobiota bacterium
GGTTGGCCAGATCAGGGAAACGAGCCTCATCAGCAAAGAGCTCTATCTTATAGCCCTTGGCGACTTGAATCTTGGTTTGGGTTACCTTCCCTGGGTTGTAGGCAATATTGCCATTCTTGCCTCCCGGTCGGTAGTTGGTTTGCACCGCAGGAAGTTTTGATGTCCTGGCATCAGCCGCTTTCACATCAAACGCCTGCCCTTTTAAAAGGGCCCAAATGGCCTGATCGCGAATCTCAGTCATTTCCCGGGTCTTCTTGAGTTCGAAGGGATAGTTCTTCGGTCCGAAAGGATTGAACCGCCGGCCATAAACATGAACGCCATTGGGAATCTTATAATCATTCTGCCAATAGAAGTTTTTGTCCGTAACCGCCTTATGGACGGCTGAGCGCAGGTTTTCCGATGGGTTCTTCGACTGGAAAAGGGAATCGGCCAATAGGCGCGCCAGTTTGCGGTAACCCAGATCGTTGAGCAGGGCTCCATCAACAGTGTGAGCCTCCCCACTGGCGTACCATTGACTGGAGGGACTAAAGGCATCCACAAAGACCACATTGTTTTCACGAGCAACCGCACGCATGGCCTCGGTATAAAGAATGAGATTGGTGTTCTGTTGGACACCATCGGTGACTCCCCGGGTAGCCTGCACGGCGGTGGGGGAAACCAGGGCCAAACGGGGAGCACTTTTGCCGTTGTATTTCTGGGCAAGGGTATGCTTGAGAAAAGCATCAAGCTCCTGCTTGAACCGATCCAGTTCCCCGGCACCATCAAAGGAGGAATTGAAGCCGAAGAACGCAATAATCACGTCGGTCTTTAAGCGGGTAAGCCATTGGTCAGGCGTTTCAAAGTGCCCGTTGGGACCGGAACCTGCCTGAAGCTTGGGGCTGATTAATTCCTTCGCTCCGGGGAAGGCATATTGCCCGCCCTGACTGCGACCCGGATGCGGCCGAAACCCCGGAGTATTGCCCTCGTCGCACAAGTTTCGGATGGTCAAGTCCTTTAAGGGAAAGTGCAGGTAAAGTTCCGTTTCGAGGTGCCCATAATGAATTGTGCGCGAACCCATGCCTGCTCCCACCAGGGTAACATGATCGCCATTCTTCAGCGGCAGACTGACAGGGGCTGCCAGGATATTGGGCACGCTGGCAGCAAAAATTAGAAGGAAACCAAATCGGATCAAGTGATTATGAGACATGTCTATTGGATAATTAAATTTTCAAATCTAGGGAGGGAGAACTCTATTGACTTAAGGACAAGGGATCAATCCATTTAGAAAATCGAATCATGGCCGCCAGACATTGACACAATCTGATGGCATGGTCAGTTTTTTGGCATGAGCAACGTGAGACGATTTGGAGCGGCTGGAGACGGAAAGAGTGATGACACCGAGGCAATTGGGCACGCGTTGGCCGATGGTGACGGAGTCCTGCATTTTCCACCGGGAACCTACCGTATCACCAAACCCATCGAGGTTAATCTGGCAACCCGTGCTCCCCTGAGCATCGATGGAACCGGTGGCACAGCAAGAATCGTGATGGCGGGCAAAGGGCCGGCCTTTCGGTTGATCGGCACCCATGGCGGCACAGGCGATCCGGGCAGTCGACAGGGCAATGTGGCCACCCATCAACGCCTGCCCACCATCCGAAATATTGAAATAGAAGGTGCACATGCAGAGGCTGATGGGTTCGAATTAATCCAAACCATGCAATCGGTTTTCGAGGGAGTAATGGTCACGCACTGCCGCCACGGGATTCATCTCGTCGAGCGCAATCGCAATGTGCTTATCAGCCATTGCCACATCTATTTTAACCGAGGAGTGGGCGTGTATCTTGATGGCGTAAACCTGCACCAGATTAATATTGCCAGTAGCCACATCAGCTACAACCGTCAGGGCGGCATCCGACTGGAGCGTTCGGAAGTGCGCAATCTGCAGATTACCGGAAACGACATTGAATATAACAACTTTCGGGCACACAAAACTGAACCAGAACCCACCGCCGAGATATACATCGACACCACTGCCGAGGGCGCCAGTGTGAATGAGGTAACCATTGCCTCCAATACCATCCAAGCGACGGACTCCCCCGTGGGCGCGAATATCCGCATCAAGGAAAAGCCAGATACCTCACGACCTCCGGGGCTCTTTGCCATCTCCGGCAACATCATCGGTAGCCAGGAGAACAACGTACACCTTTCAGGTTGCTACGGCATTGCGCTGGGAGGAAACTGCATTTACTCCGCCAAGCATCGCAACCTGATCATCGAGGATTCGCGCCTGATCAATGTGAGTGGCAACACCTTTCGACGGCATACGCCCAAGTACGGAACGGGCGTGCGTATTGTAAGCTCAAGCGACATCACCTTTACCGGGTGTGCCATTCATGATGAAACCGAGGAAGGCCAACCCGACCTCAACGCTCTATTGGAATTGGCCGACTGCCAGCGCATCAATATCTCCGGTAGCCAGTTTATTAATGGCCTGATTGGTATCGCAGCTGAGAATACCAGCCACACCATCCTCAGTGCGAACACGATTCACGACACGCGTGAAAATCCCATCGCCCAACACGCCGCCCGCTTCAGCGGCAAAGGCACCGGGAATCTCGCAAACCACAATTCGGTTGGGCCCTGCAAGGGCAAGGCGATCGAGGGAAATATCACAAGCAGCAACTAGTCGATCTAGTCTGGTTTACCCAGTTGCTTGAAGCCGGAAGATTCACTGCGAAAGTGAATCGTGGACCATTCCCACAAAACGCGGCCGTGAATATCAGCAGTCACTTTCCAGTCAGCCCAAATCCCGGCCGTAAGCCGTTTCTGATAAGCTGTGAGCTTGAAACTCTCCAGTTTTGCAGCAAGACCCCCCACAGCGTATAAGGGGTTGGCCAGTTCCGCATCAAGCTTGGCGGCCTGAAACTCCTTTTGGTCAATCCAGACCTTGATCAACAGGTGCTTCAAAACCAGGTTTACCAACGGATCTTTAAATTTCTTTTTTGGATCAAACAGAAACTGGAGGATGTACGCAGGCCGACCATGCACGGTTTCCTCGCCGATCAGCTGTGGAGTAAACCGGTCACCGTAACGCTCAATCTGTCGCAGAAGCAGATCCGCATCTCCCTGTGCATTGGTTTGGGTGGGATCACCTCCACCAAGGAACTTGACTTGATTTTCACTGATTTTCTTCCGCTCCTTCTCCACCTGTTCCGGTGTCGGGTCTTTCCCATCGTACATTGTCAGCACGGGATCGCGATTGTCCGTAAACGATTGAAAACGCCGGGTTTGCTTCCGCTTCAGGTTTCCTTTTCCATCAAAATCCTCGATGAGGATATCCCGCTCAAATTCGAAAACCGTTCCGGAGGTCGTAAGTTTCCCACGCGTTTTTTCTGAGGCCTGCATTCGATCTGCAATTTCCGTAGCAGATAGAGGTTTCTCCACACTC